>JANOPP010000653.1:0-1510 GCA_031421915.1 Myxococcales bacterium
CGGGCCTGCCTATGCCGGCAAGCACCTACGCCTGCGTCTGCACGACGCCCACATCGCGGTTCCAGGTGAGGTGTTGCCGGGATCGGAGCACGTCGCCGAGCTACTGGAGTTCGTCGGGCAATGGGATCGCAGTGCGCCGATCTTGATTCACTGTCGCGCCGGCATTGGTCGCTCCACTGCCGCCGCGTTCATTGCGGCTTGCCTTCACAACCCGCACGCCGCCGAGCACGAGATCGCCCTTGCGTTGCGCCGTGCTTCTCCGCTCGCGCGGCCAAATGAAGCTCTGATCAAGCTGGCTGACGCTGCCTTGGGTCGAAGCGATCGAATGTGCCGTGCGATTTCCGAGACTGGTCGCAATGTGTCTTGGAGCGAGGTCGAACTTGCACTGCGCTCGGAGGGCGAGGGGCGAGCCTTCGAAATGCCATCGGCGTTCTGAAGTCGCTACGGCATCCCGAGCCGCGCACCGACGGCTTCCGGGACCCAGAGCAGCGAGAGCACGGTCCCGTGCTCGCGCGAGCAGATCGAGTGTTCGACGATCTCGACATCGGCCGAGGTGTTGAACCACGCGGTAGCCGGCACCGGCTGCTCGCGCTCGTCGAGCTTGCCCGAGGCGTGGAAGTCCCACGCGACCGATTCGCGATCGATGCGCCGGCCGCGCTGGATCTCACGCGTGAACGTCGCGCTCGGCGCGACCCACTTCACAACGCCGCCGGCCGAGAACACGGCAGCGCATCGCTCGCTCGACAACTCGGCAAAGCGGATCGTGCTCGACAGGATCGACATGTCGTAGTCCTTGGAGATGCGCCACGGAATATCGAGGCTCACCGGCGAGACCTCGCAGCGCTTTCGCAGCAGGAACTCGGGCAAGAGCCACTCACCCGAGAACGCGTTCGCGCCGACCTCGTAGACGTGGGCGGTGTCATCCCCGCGTCGCAGCGCCTTCGGCGTGCACATCATGGTCGGCGTCGGCGACGGGTGCTTCTTCACGAAGTGATAGACCTCGTGCGCGATGCTGAATCGACGTGCGCCGCGATCCGTGACTTTCTCGGGCAGGACGATCTGAACGCGGTCGCCCAACCGAACGAGCTGCGCGCTCGCCCCGTCGAGCTTCGCCTCGACGAGCTCGATCCCGAGCTTCCTCGCCCAGGCCTCGACGTTGATGTGCTGCGGCTCGTGAACGCCGAAACGGCGGTGCATCGAGCGGGCCGTCTGGCACGCTTCCGCGATCACCTCTGCACGCATGAGCTACTCCGCCGTGGGCGTGTCGATCATTTGAATCAAGAGGCGAAGGTCGTCGTCGCTGAGCGTGTCCAGGTTGCGATGGGCGAACTGCAACTGCGGGCCCCACGATTGAGTGCGCTCGGTGAAGAGTGCCTCGAGCGCGGCGCGGCCAAGCGCGAGCAACGATGGCTTGATCGGCTCAGCCTTCTTGATTGGGGGCGTGTCGGGCAAGAGTGCGCGCCGCGCCTCCGCGATCCGCGCTTGGTATGACGCCACGAGATCACGCCCC
>JANOPP010000654.1:0-94565 GCA_031421915.1 Myxococcales bacterium
GACGTCGTGCGTCTGCAGGTGGAGCTCCGGTGGGCTAGCGAACGCGAGGAACTTGTTCAGTAGATCCGTGACCCGCTGGATCTCCTTCTGGGCCAGCTCACTCGGTTCCACGAGGCGCGGCTCGTGGGCGCCGCGCCGCAAGCGGCGCTCGAGGAGCTCGAGCTGAAGCTTCGCCGCATCGAGCGGGTCACGAACCTCGGTGGCGAGACCTGCCGTCAACGTCTGCATCGAGGCGATGCGTTCGGCCTGGACTTGCCGCTCGCGCCCTTCGATCTTCGCCGCAGTGTCGAGCTGGTAGTGGCCGACCATGATCGCGAGCTCGACATCGAGGAGCTTGTTGACGGTGCGCGTGACCATCAGTGCCTGGTCGGCTCGAAACAACGAGGAGATCAGGTCGTGATAGGCGGTCCGGACCACGCTCATCGCCGTGAACATGTAGTTGTTCTGGAGACCGATCGCGACGTGGCGCCGGCCGATGCGCGCCCGCTTTTCGTAGAACGCTTGATCGTGAGGCCCGAGCAGGCCCGTCGACATCCAGTCGATCAGGCTGCCCCGGAGACGATCGACCTGCGCGGGACCGTCGAGGATCGCCGCAGCGGACGGTGTCGCTCCGACCGCGTCGTAGAATCGCCGAGCGACCTCCGGAAAATGTGGCTCCAGCATGGGATGGAGCTCGCGCAGGCGCTGGGCATCGGCATCCTTGAACCCCACATATGCAAACAGCTCGTCGAGCGTCGAGCTCACGGCTCGTCGATCGCTTCAAAGCGCGGGGCGTGGTTGTACTCGTGAAGGCGGTACTGGATGGTCCGCGCGCTGATGCCGAGCATCTCCGCAGCTTTCGATGTCGAGCCACCGGTTGCTTTGAGGGTCTCGATGATCGCGTGGCGTTCGATCTGCGCCATCGTCGCACCGGGGATCAGCGGCACGTGTCCGAGCTCCACCTTGGCGCGAACCTGCGCCGGCAGATGACGGACTTCGATGATCGAGCTCGTCGTGAGCACGACACCGCGTTCGACCGCGTTCTCGAGCTCGCGGACATTGCCCGGCCAGTGGTACGCCGAGAGCAGCGCGAGCGCCTCCGGCGTGAAGCCGTCGATGACCTTCGCGTTCTCCTTCGCGTAGCGCTCGACGAAGAACTGGGCGAGCGCCAAGATGTCCGTCGGCCGCTGGCGCAGCGGCGGGATCTCTAGTGCGACGACGTTCATCCGGTAGAAGAGATCCTCGCGAAACCGCCCACTCGCGACCTCCTCCTCGAGCTTGCGATTCGTCGCTGCGATCACCCGAACGTCGACGCGGATCGTGTGCGTTCCTCCGACCCGCTCGAACTCGTGCTCCTGGAGAAAGCGAAGTAGCTTGACCTGGATCGCCGGTGAGATCTCGCCGATCTCGTCGAGGAACAGCGTCCCGCCATCGGCGAGCTGGAATCGCCCGTCCTTGCGAACCACGGCCCCCGTGAACGCTCCACGCTCGTGGCCGAACAGCTCACTCTCGAGGAGAGACTCGGCAAGCGCAGAGCAGTGCAGCTTGACGAACGGGCCCTTCCTGCGCAGCGACCTGTGATGGATCGCGTTCGCGACGAGCTCCTTGCCCGTACCACTCTCGCCCGTGATCAAGACCGTCGCGCGACTCGGTGCGACCTGATCGACCACCTCGAACACGGCCCGCATCACCGGAGCGGCTCCCACGATGCCGGACCGGACCTTCTCGACCAGCTCGAGAGTGTCCTTACCAGGCATCTCGAGATTGGTCACAACTTCGAACACCACGTCGTCACCGCTCGAGATCCGTGCCGCCCTCACCATGGAAGCGACGTTAGCGAGCGCCGTGCCACAGAGGCTCCCCGCCCAGGGGAGCTACACGAGCGCACGCCGTGCGCAGGCGCCCGGCTGGGCGCGCATGCCGCTCACAGGTGCGTGAGGAGGCCGTGCATCCGCGCGCGACGGACCTGGTCCCACACGCCCTGGAGCGTGTTGCGCGGTGTCGTCACGAACTTCTCGGTGTGGAACGCGTTGTAGAGCAGGCGGCGCCCCTCCTCGCGCTGGGACAGGGTCAGGATCGCGTTTGCGAACACGCGATGCTCCGGCTTGCCGATCAGCCCGTGCCCGACGATCAGATCGTTCGGGATCGGGCCCGTGAGGCCCAGGACACGCGCCTTGCGCTCGGGCGCGATCGCGACGAAGCCCGCGCGCGTGACGCGCTCCCCCTCGGGTGGTCGATGCGCGTACGTGGCGCCGGCGTCGGCACGACCATCGAACACGGCGCGCACGACCTCTCCGTGCGAGCGCAGGAACAGCTCGCGCCCGAAGAAATTGTCGGGATCGAGGCGCTGTGCCGCGATGGCGAGGCGCGGATAGAGGTAGCCCGCAGCCGACGTCCGATCCACCCACGCGATGGTGGTGCCGCGGAGATCCTCGATCGTCCTGAGCGAGCGCTCGCCATCGACGAACAGCGCACCGCAGTACTCGGTGCTGCCGTCGCGCTCGGCGGAGAGCAGCGGCCGGAGCTGGATGTGCTCGCCCGACATCACGAGGAGCGCGGGCGACATCCATGCGTACTGCACGCGATCCTTCTGGAGCTCGGAGGTCAGGTCCGTGTAGCTCTCGGGGTGGATGCACGACACGGTGGCGTCGAGCTCCTTGCCGAGCGCAGCGCATAGCTCGACGAGCGCAGCACGGCTGTCTCCCGGCGTCGCCGAGGGGACCACGGCGAGCGTGATCGACGGCATTGCGTCTCAGTCTACACGCGCCGCGGTGCGAGTGCGGTAAAACGGAGGCGTGGAGCGGCCTGTGTCTTCGGCACCCTCGGTACCCGAGCCGCGCACGGTGTGTGCGCGGTGTCGTCGCCCGTCGGTGGTCTGCTACTGCGCCGCCCTCCCCCGCCTCGAGACGCGCACGAAGATCGTCATCCTCCAGCACACGCGCGAGCGCGACATGCCGATCGGAACGGCGCGGATGGCGTCGCTGTGTCTACCGCAGGCGAAGCTGCACGTCGGCGTCAGGTGGGACGAGAGCGCTCCGCTCGCCCGTGCGCTGTCCGACGCGACGCACCCGCCGATCCTGCTCTACCCGGGTGAGGGCGCGAAGGACATCCTCCGCGAGCCACCCGCGGGCCCGGTCACGCTGGTCGTCGTCGATGGCACGTGGTCACAGGCGAAGTCCGTGGTGCGCGACAACCCCGTGCTGCAGGCGCTGCCGCGCTATGCGTTCTCCGCGCCCGAGCTGTCGCAGTACCGGATTCGCAAGGAGCCGCGCGACGAGTACGTGTCGACGATCGAGGCGCTGATGTTCGTGCTCGGTGCGCTCGAGGGTGAGCCCGAGCGGTTCCGGGCACTGCTCGATCCGCTCAACGCGATGGTCGACCTCCAGCTCGCACATCAGGCGGCGCATCCGCGCGCTCGGCCACGCCACCCACGTCCCGCGAAGCCGCCGCGCTTGCCGTTCCCGGCCGCGGTCATGGATCGCTACGACGATCTGCTGTGCCTCGTCGGCGAGGCGAACGCCTGGCCGTTCGAGGCTGCGGGCGCGACGATCCACGACGAGCTCGTCCACGCGGTCGCGCATCGGCCCGGGACGGGCGAGACGTTCGCGATGATCGCGGCACCCGAGAGCGGGCTGTCTCCGACGACGTGCTTCCACATCGGCCTCGAGGAGCACGAGCTCCTCGGCGGAGCGCGCCGCGCCGACATGCTCGCGCAGCTCGCGGCGTTCACGCGCCCGACCGACATCGTGTGTACGTGGGGCCACTACGGCACGTCGCTCGTCGCCGATGGCGGCGGGACGCTACCGGCCGAGCGGTTCGATCTCCGCGCGGCGGCGCAGCGGTTCGCGAACATCAAGATCGGCAGTCTCGACGACTACGCGGCCTCGCTCGGGCCCCTTCCATCGCCGGTGACCGGCGGACGCGCGGGCCTGCGGCTCGCGATGCTCACGCACATCGTGCAGACGTGGCGCGAGCGTCAGTTGGCACTGACGCCGTAGTAGCGCTCGTACCGCCGCATCTGCTCTTCGATCTGCTGGACGCGACCCGACATCTTGCAGGTCGGCGAGTCGTCCCGCTTCGAGCCGCAATCGGCCTCGGCGCGCGTGTACTTGAGGTTCGCACGCGTGACCTCGAGATCGCGGCGCGCCTTCTCGAGCTGCGCCTCGAGCTGGCGGTACTCCTTGTCGCTCTCGAGCTTCTTGCACGACTTGATCGGCTTCGCGTTCGTCTTGACCACCATCTCGGCCTCGGCGAGCAACGCGCGCCCGGGGGTGCTCGGCTCACCGTCGAGATCGATGCGCTCGTGGTTCTCGAGCGCGAGCTTGACGGCGGCGAGATCCTGCTCGAGCACGCACGCGGCCTTCGCCTCGGCGTCGCTGTGGATCCGCGCGACGGTGCGCTCGACCTCGCGCAGACGCTTGGACACGAGGTCACCGGTCTTGGCGACCTGTGCCCGGACGTCCTTGATCTGGATCGCGAACGGCTGCGTGCGGGACAGCTTGTCGGCGGCGACACCGGTGCGGAGCTGACCGACGAGGCGGTTCTCCCACGCGCGCATCCGCGCCTCGTCCTTGCTCGCCGGCTCCTTGTACGCGAGCGGTGCGGGCTTGTGGCCGCACGCCGTGTCGTAGCCGATCTTGCCGTCCTGGTCGGTCACGTCGCACATGCAGGCGACCGTCGCGAGCAGGTGATCGGCCTCGGTCCGCCAGTGCGAGGTCGCGACGCGCGCCATCCGCGCATCGACGATCGTCATCGGGCAATCGACGCCGATCTCGGACGCCTCGATCCACAGGCGGACCTCGGGGGAGTACGGCGAGCTCGCATTCATCGGGTCGCCGGAGCGGTTGCCAGGAGTGTTGGCTCCCTGTCCGGCGCAACCAACAGCGAATGCGGCGATGAACATGATGCGCATTTGCGTGCACACATATCCAAGCGCCGAACCTGAATCAACAGCTTTGTTGTGACGTGCCCACATCGCTGGCAGTCCGGACGGTCCCACTGCCAGCGGAGTCGCAGATCACGCCAAGTGGTGGGCACCACGCGCCTTTTTGGCACGCCGCTTCGACAGCTCGACCCCGATCGCGTCGAGCCCACGGGCGTTCGCCGCGGCCAAAGCACTCCCCTGCCCGCAGAACGGGTCGACCACGACCCGCGCTCCCGTGGATGCGATGAACGCGATTGCGACCTCGCACGCTGCTGCGCCCATCGCTCGCGACCAGCTCATCTTGCCCAGCGCCGGCAGGACATCGGCCGTCGCCGCGCCCGGGGCGAGCCGGCGCTCGCGGCTCACGGCGATCAGGTGTGCGTACGCTGGGCGCCCGAACGTGGTCATCCCCGCGGGCACGCGGCACACGATCTTGTGGAACAGCGCGTGGCTGCCCGCGGCCTCGGCACCGCTCAGCACGAGGTGGCCCTTGTCGATCCAGCGCCCGTCGTGTTTGACGTCGGTCTGGTAGAACACGGCGACCGCATCGTCGGTGACCGCGCGACACGCGAGCGCGACCGTGTCGACGAACCACGTCTTCCATCCGGCGACGCCGAGGTCCGGCAGCTCGCTGTGATCCGGCAGCGAGGTGAAGATCGCATGGTCGTCGGGCAGCCGCGTCGCGAGGAACGCGATGCCATCACCGTGATGAACGACGCGCGTGCCCGTCACTGCGGATCGACAACGAAGTGATCGTACTTGACCGGTTGTGCGGGAGGCGTCGGGCCGAGCGCCGTGAGCGCGGCGTCGAGCTCGAGGACGTTCGTAGCTGTGAGCTGGAGGACGTGCTCCATCGGCTGATACATCGTCCCGTACGGATAGTTCACCTTCGGCGTCGATGTCATCTCGACGTGCGCACCGAGGACATGGGCGATCGGATGCGTCGCGACGAACATCGCGAGCCGGCCGATGCTGATCCGGTACATCGCCCAGTCATTGATGAAGAGCAGGCCCGGATACAGCGTGTCGCCGGTGAGGAGCAGGCCGGTCTGGCGATCGTAGATCGCGATGTGCGTCGCCTCGTGACCGGGGATCGCGAGGACGTCGAGCACGCGGCCCCCGAGATCGAGTGTGCCCGTGCCCATCGGCCAGGTCGTGATCCCGAACGCGGCCTGCACGGCGGCACGGTTGGTCGCGATGACCGTCGTGTTCGCCTGGCCGGAGAACCGTGCGTCGCCGGCGGTGTGATCACCGTGAGCGTGCGAGTGCGCGACGGTCAGCTGCTTGGTTCCGATCAGCCCGCGCACCGTGTCGCGGAGCGTGACCGTCGTCGTCGCGCCGGTATCGAGGACGAGCGCACCGGTCGCGCCCTGCAGTACGTAGATGAACGGCGCCTCGAACGTGCGGCACTTGTTCTGCCGGATGATGTGCGTGGTCGCGTTGTACGCGTGGACCTGGACCTCGGGATCGGTGTTCGCGCCGCAGGTCGCGGAGCCATGCATCCAGCTCACGGTCAGCGAGCCGGGAGTGAGGCCACCGGGCGGCGCATCGACCAGCGCGGGCGCGTCGACATGGCCGCCGCCGCCGCCGGGAGCGTCGATCGTCATGCCGACCTCACCCTGACCGTTCTCGCACGCGGCGAGACACAGCACGATCGCGAGCACTCGCATGGACTCGATTGGAACACGTAACACCTTCGAACGATGAAGAATTCCGCCCCGTGTGTGCTGTGGTCGATGCGCGGGTTCGCACGTTGACGGACCCGTTCAGATCGAGTCTCTTGGACCCCTAAAAGGCCGCTTTGTTCTTCATCGTCGACCGGGCGCGAATCCGGTGAGTCTCGATCTCGCAGCTGCAGCGAGGAGCCTCCTCGCATCCGAGGGCACCGGGAGCGCGACCACCGCGGACCGGATCGCGCAGGCATCGGAGCGCCTGACGGTCCACCTCTCGCGCCTCGTCGGCCTGTTCGGCATCCAGGCGCTGTTCCGCCGCAGCCTCGTGATCTCCACCCGAACCTTTCCATGGCTCGTCGAGGCGACACGCACGGTCGGCTCCGAGGAGCGGCTCGAGGATCTGCGCACGCAGATGGCGAAGCAGAACCCCGAGGTCGCGACCGACGCGTTCGTTCTGATCTTTTCGACGTTCGTGGGACTCCTCGGGAGACTCATCGGCGAAGAGCTGGTGTGGCGCCTCTTGCACGAGGTGTGGCCGACGGTGTTTCCGACGAAGAAAGAGACCTCATGAGTAAGCGAGTCGAAATCGCGAAGTTGGCGACCGGAGTCCCGGGGCTCGACGACGTGCTCGGCGGCGGCCTGCCCGAGTTCTCCTTCAACCTGATCGCCGGCGGCCCCGGCTGTGGCAAGACGACGCTCGCACACCAGATCATGTTCGCCACGGCGAGCCCGGAGCGTCCGGCGCTCTACATCACGATCCTCGGCGAACCTCCGCTCAAGATGCTGCGCTACCAGCAGCAGTACGAGTTCTTCGACACGAGCAAGGTCTCGAGCTCGATCAAGTTCCTGCACCTCGGCGTCGAGCTCCTCGAGCATGGCCTCGAGGCGGTGCTCGCCACGATCGTCAAGGAGGTCGAGGCGACCGATCCGCGGCTCGTCTTCGTCGACTCGTTCCGCTCGATCGTGCGCAAGTCTCTCGAGCCCGATCAGATGGCGCTCCAGAGCTTCGTGCAGCGCCTCGCGTTGCACCTGACGAGCTGGGAGGCGACGACGTTCCTGATCGGCGAGTACGAGGACCGCGAGCAGGAGAGCAACCCGATCTTCACGGTCGCCGATGGCCTGCTCTGGCTGACGCAGGTCACGAGCCGCAACTCGATCGTCCGCAAGCTGCAGGTCGTGAAGCTACGCGGCCAGGGATCGATCCCCGGGCTCCACACGGCGAAGATCTCCGACGCCGGTGTGCGGATCTATCCGCGCCTGCCGAGCCCCGACGCCCCGACGAACCCCGGCGCGCAGAAGGGCGAGCGCCGCAAGACCGGCATCGTGGGTCTCGACGCGATGCTCGACGGCGGAATTCCCTCGGGCTACTCGGTCATGATCGTCGGGCCCTCTGGCTCGGGCAAGACGATCCTGTCGACGCAGTTCATCCGCGAAGGAGTCAAGCACGGAGAGCGCGGCGTGATCGCCGTGTTCGAGAAGCGGCCAGACGAGTACCTGACCACCGCCCCGGGCGCGTCCGAGCTCCAGCACCTGGTCGCGGAGGGCAAGCACAAGATGCTGTACCTCCGCCCGCTCGATCTCTCGGTCGACGAGACGATGGAGGAGCTCGCCGCCGCCGTGAAGGAGGTCGGGGCCACGCGTGTCGTCATCGACTCCCTCATGGGCTTCGAGCTCGCACTCGCGCCGTCGTTCCGCGAGGACTTCCGCGAGTCGCTCTACCGGATGGTCGGCGCGCTGACCCGCCTCGGCGTCACCGTGCTCATGACCGCCGAGCTCGTCGAGTCGTACGCCGAGCTGCGGCTGAGCCCGCACGGCATCTCGTTCCTGACCGACGGCATCATCCTCCAGCGTTATGCGGAGATCGGCGGTGAGCTGAAGAAGGTGATGGTCGTCGCCAAGATGCGCGGCTTCGACCACAAGAAGCAGCTCCGCTTCTACGACATCGATGGCGACGGCCTCACCGTCGGTGCTCCGCTCACCGACTACGAGAAGGTCCTCGTCGGAACACCCCAGCGCAAGCAGAGTCTGTGATGGTGCTCGGCGAACACGAAACCCTGCTCGAGCAGCTCCGCGCTGCCAACGAGCGGCTCGTGCTCGCCACGATTCGCGCCGACGAGCTCGCGGACGCCGCGACGGACAGCGCCGAGAGGTTGCGATGTCTGATCGCCAGCTCGGCGGCCGTCGTCTGGAGTGCCGATGCGGACGGCCGCATTCGTGTGGACCGGGAGAGCTGGGACGCGTTTGTCGGGATCGGCGTCGACGAGACGGATCCCGACGGCTGGCTGCTCGGTGTCCATCCGGAGGATCACGACATGGTCCGCCTCGCCTGGGCGAACGCACGCTTCGCGGGGGTGCCGTACAGCTGCCAGCACCGGCTGCACAAGGCCGACGGCACGTTCGGCTGGGTCATGTCCCGCGCCGCGCCGATCGTGAAGGACGGCGTCGTCCGCGAGTGGATCGGCATGATGACCGACGTGTCCGAGCGCGTCCGCGTCGAGGAGGCGCGCGAGCAGTTCATCGCGATCCTCGGTCACGATCTGCGCAATCCGCTGTCCGCGATCTCGCTCGCCGCAGAGCTCCTGACCGGGCTCCCCCCGCCGTACACCCGGATGGGGGGGCAGATCGGCCGAAGCGTACGCCGCATGGAGGTCATCATCCGCGATGTGATGGACTTCACCCGCGCCAAGCTCGGCGGTGGCATCCCGGTGGTGGTGCGGCCGTGTGACCTCGCGGGGCTTTGCAAGGACATCGTCTCGGAGCTGCGCTACACACATCCCAATCGCGACATTCGCTGCATCACGAGCGACGTCCTGCGCGGCGCCTGCGACGCCGATCGGATGGAGCAGGTGATCTCGAACCTCGTCGGCAACGCGATCACCCACGGGCTGGATCCGATCGTGGTGACGGCGACGGACACGGGCGACTCGATAGAGCTGGCCGTGGAGAGCTCGGGAGAGCCGCTCTCCGAGGTCTCGATGTCCCGGATGTTCGAGGCGTACTCGCGCGGCACCCGCCTCCTGCCCTCGGGCGAGGTTGCACCGGGTCTCGGGCTCGGCCTCTACATCGTGAACGAGATCGTTCGCGCGCACGGTGGAACGGTCTCGGTCACGTCGGGAGACCGCACGCGGTTCACCGTCACGGTACCTTTCATGTCTGTTGCCTGAGCACGACGTGGCTAGCAAGGACGGACAGCGCGCGGGGCGTACGCCTCGAGGTCTCGATCCGATCCGGCGAGGTCGCGCGCAGGTCACCGCACACCGGCTGGCGCTCGCGGCTCGCGACCAGACGCCTCAGGAGGCAGCCCTCGCCCGCCGCGAGCGCGCCGCGGCGCATGGCTCGAACCGCGACCACGATCGCCTGCTGGTCCAGATGCGCGCGGCGAACGAGCAGCTGCTCCTCGCGACCCTTCGCGCCGACGAGCTCGCCGAGGAGACCGCCGCGTCACGCTCGGTCATCGACGATCATGCCGCCGATCGAGAGTCCCGGAAGCGCGCCAAGGACGAGTTTCTCGCCATGCTCGTGTACGAGCTCAGCGATCCGCGGGCGCCGATCGTGTCCGCCCTGGCGCTGATGGCGGCACATGAGCCCACGGTACACGCGCGCGAGCGGGCAGTCATCGAGATGCAGGTGCGCTACCTCGTGGACCTCGTCCATGGCCTGCCCGCGATCCGTGACGACGGTAACTAACCCCAGAGAGCGGTTGGGCTGATCCGACGTGCCACGTGCAGGCGGATCCCTGAGGTCAGGCCGTTCCGAGCAGGCCCTGCTTGCGCAGCTTCTTGAGCTGAGACCGCAGCTCCTTGTCCTCGAGCTCCTCGCGGAGCCCGGGGTGACTGTCGAGGCAGCGCTGCCACGCCGCGGCCATGAAGGCCTCGGTTGCCAGTCCATGCTTGGCGGCGAGCTGGGCGGCCTCGTCGAGCAGGCGCTCCACCTCGTCGGACCACGACTCGGAGGTCGACAGAGCAGAGATGATTTGCGACATGGAGACCAATAGAACCATCCCGAGGGGCCCGCGCTTCACCCGAACGGGCAGGTGAGGCACCGGATGATCGTTCAGGCGATCGCGGTGATCGACAGCGAGCGGGTCTTGCCCGGCAGCACGATCTCGAGCTCGTCATCGATCCTCTTACCGAGCAGCGCGCGGCCGAGCGGCGACGTCGGGGTCACGACCTGGATCGTGCCCGCGAGGACATTGCCGCCGCCGTGTGGGACCACGAAGAACCGATGTTCGACGCCGTCCTCGTCGACGGTGACGACCGCGGTGATCGCGACCGGGTCGCGCGCGGTGAACACGCGCAGGTTCAGCTTCGAGGTGTCGGCGACCGCTGCCTCGAGCTCGGCGACGCGCTGAGCCTGGCCGCGCGCGAGGTAGCTCTGCTCGAGCCCGCGGGTGTCCTTGTCGTTCTCTGGCTTGGCCTCGGCGTGCGTCGCGCCCTCGATCGCGGCGGCGTGGGCGGCCTGCGCGGTCGCGAGCTGTGCCGTGAGCTGCGCGACGAGCTCGGTGCGAAGAGCTTCCTTGGTCACGAGACGACGTCGTCGAACAGATCGGTGGAGAAGTAGCGCTCCATGCGATCGCACAGCACGGTCGCGACGGTCTTGCCGGGGCCGAGGCGCTTGGCCATCACGCGCGCGGCGGCGAGGTTGAGGCCGCTCGACGGACCGACCGGCATCCCCCGCTGACACAGCTCGCGCGATGCCGCGATCGCATCGCGCTCGTCGATCTTGATGTCCTCGTCGAGGCCGATCTCGATCGGATCCATCAGCGTCGAGAGGCCCTCGATCACGCCGGGGATCCCGCCGCACACTTCGGGCTGGCCGCTGAAACACGCCGCGCCCTTCTCCGGAACGGCGCGCGCCATGCGCGTTGGGTGGCCCGCTTCCTTGAGCGCGCGCGCGATGCCCATCAGCGTGCCGCCGGTGCCGACACCGGCGACGAAGCCATGGATCGTCGTGCCGACCTGCTGGATCAACTCGGGGCCCGTCTCGCGCTGGTGTGCCTTCGCGTTGAGCGGGTTCTCGAACTGGCGCGTCAGGAACACCCGGGGCTCGCGCGCCGCCATCCGCCGCGTCTCCTCGATCGCACCGAGGACGCCTCCGTCCCTCGGCGTCAGGACGACCTCGCCACCGTAGCGCTTGATGATGAGCAGGCGCTCGCGGCTGACGTTCTCCGGCATCACGGCGCGGAACTTCACGCCGATCACGGCGCACGCCATCGCGAGCGAGATCGACGTCGAGCCGCTCGAGGCTTCGACGACGATCGTGTCCTCGCTGATCGCGCCGGTCTCGATCCCGTGCGCGAGGATGAACGCGGCGACGCGATCCTTGGTCGAGCCCGACGGGAGCAGGTACTCGAGCTTGAGCCAGATCGTGCAGCCGGACGCGGGATCGGGCAGCGGGATCGCGACCGTCCGCGCGGCCATCCGGATCAGCGCGGCCTTGCGCTCGGCGAGGGACATTTGCGCAGTCTACATGTCGATGCAGGCGATCGCAGTGAGGCAGGCGAGTAACGGACTGGTCGTCTCGTCCGCGAGGTCGCCGCAGTCCTGGGTGGTACAGGCGTCGACTTCGGCGACCTGCGTCGCGCTGCAGTCCGCGAGGTCCGCCGAGCACTCGGCGACGCAGGTGGCGTCAACCGGCTCCATCACGCACGCCGAGATCTTCGCGCAGGCATTGGTGCACGCCGTCGTGATCGCGCCCGGGGGAGCGTCGGGGATGTACGCATCGGGCGGCGCGTCGATCGGCGCATCGATGATCCGCGCGTCGATCGCGGCGTCCACGGCACGCGCATCCACGGGGAGCGACGAGCCGTCATCACCACACGCCGCACACAGGATCAGG
Source organism: Myxococcales bacterium (assembly GCA_031421915.1). Classification (GTDB taxonomy): domain Bacteria; phylum Myxococcota_A; class Polyangia; order Haliangiales; family Haliangiaceae; genus JABFXX01. The sequence continues at coordinate 12,415 of JANOPP010000654.1, forward strand.
GTCGCCAGGAGGGTCCGCATGCGTGGGACCCTAGGCGAAACCGCAGCATCGGCCCTACCAACATCTCCGGACATCTTCGGCAGACTCGAGGCGGCCTTTTTACTTGAGTTATTCCGGCGTACTGGCTATTGAGGCTCCGTCAGCGAGGTGGATCGATGGTGACGCAGCTCTCAGTGGTGTGTGCGGTGCTCGCGCTCGGTGCGTGTGCGAAGGACTTCGATCAACAGGTCGCGGGTCGCAAGGTCGTCGAAGCGCGTCACTCCGGCACCCCGGCACCGATGGTGAGCGCACCCCGTGGAGTTGCACCCGAGGGAACTCTCGAGCGCCGCGTGCTCGATCTCGCGAGCTGCGAGCTCGAGGGCTATCAGATCGTTGACACGTGCGGCGCGATGCGCTCGCTCAGCCAGGAGCTCGCCGTCCCCGGCGGCTCGAAGGAGCTCTCCCTCGCGCTCGGCACCAGCCTCCTGCGCCACCGCGCACCCGCGGTCCGGATCGAGGCCGCGAAGCTGATGGGCAGCGATGCCGCGAGCCGGCTCGCGATCGTCGACAGCGCACGCCGCGAGGCCGTCCCCGCCGTGCGTCAGGCGTACGTCCGGATCCTCGCCGACGAGGGTGCACGCCTCCCGCCCGTCGCGCAGTTCCTCCTCGAGTCCGCCGATCACGCGACCGCCGCGGTCCGGCTCGACGCGCTCGATGCGATCACCTCGCCCGCGAACCGCGGCATGGCCGGCGGCGCAGCAAAGATCATCGCGATGGTCGAGCGCGATCCAGACGCCAGCGTTCGCCGCACCGCGTGCTCGCGCGGCGGCAAGCTCGGCGACGCGATGCTCGTCCCGATGTACACGGCGCAGACCGCGACGACGAACGATCCCCAGCTCTACGCCGCGTGCATGGAGGGTCTCGTCGCGATGTTCCACAACCATCCGGTGTTCGACACCGCGAGCGAGCCGGCGTACCGCCTGTTCCTCGAGCGCTTGCAGATGCAGCCGCGCAGCGAGCAGTCACCGCCGTGGAGCGTGATGTCGACGTTCTGCTACTTCTCGCACGACGCTGATCTGGACAAGCTCGCCGCCTGGAAGCAGCGCGCGACCTGGTTCGATGCGAACGAGGTCAAGCGCGTGATCACGGGCGTGATCAACGACAAGGCCACGAGCTGGGAGGCCCGCACGGCGGCCGTCGAGTCGCTGGTCGGTCTCGGGGCGACCAAGGAGGAGCTCGCGGCACTCCGCGTGAGCTACAATCCGAAGGACCCCGTTGACCGCCGCGTCCTCGCCAAGATCGACAGCGCCCTCGGCGAATAGCCGCGCACCGGGGGTACAATGACGTCGATCGTGTCGAGGACCCCGACGCTCCCCCCGCCGACACACGCGATCCGTCGCGTGCTCGCCCAGCGCGAGGTCCGGATCGCCTATCAGCCGATCGTCGATCTGCAGACGCACAAGGTGTTCGCGTACGAAGCGCTCGCCCGGCCGTTCGCGCCCGAGTTCACGAACCCGCTCGCGCTGTTCGCCGCCGCCGTCGAGCACTCGCTCACCGGCGAGCTCGGCAAGATGCTGCGGCAGATGTCGATCGACGGGTGCCCCGACTTCCCCCTCTTCATCAACATCCACCCGTCCGAGCTCAACGAGCACTGGATCATCCAGCCGAGCGACGCCCTGTATCAGCACGATCGCGAGGTCTACCTCGAGATCACCGAGGGCGTGCCGCTCTCGCACTTCCACCTGTGCCAGACGATCCTGAGCGAGGTCCGGGGCCGCGGCATCCACCTCGTCGTCGACGACCTCGGCGCCGGCTACTCGAACCTCAAGTACATCGCGGACCTCCTGCCCAAGGTCGTCAAGCTCGACCGCGATCTGATCGCCGGCCTGACCACGGACTCGCGGCTGTTCAAGCTCGTGTCGGGCATCGTCGTGATGTGCACGCAGCTCGACGCGCTCGTCGTCGCCGAGGGCATCGAAACGGTGCAGGAGCTCGACGCGGTGATCGCCGCCGGCGCCCACTACGGTCAGGGCTACCTGCTCGCCCGCCCCGCGTTCCCGCCGCCCGAGGTCACGTGGCCCGAGGCGAGCAAGCACACGAGCAAGTACGTTCCGCCGAAGCGCGCCCAGACCTCGCCCGGCGGAACGCGGCGCCGCTAGTTGCTTATTTCCTGCGAGGGGTCGGGGCACCGGGTCGCCCACGGACATGCGCGCACAGGACCTGTAAGGCGACACGCTCGTGCAAGGAGTGTTGTCCCGGCCACCAAATCGAGGTGCACGAGCGGTGGATCGCTGCGCAGGTTGTGCATCGAGGAGCGTGCACGTCTCCCGGCATGGCCGCTGCACGAGGCGACCGCGTGCGCATCATCCTCATCGGTATCCTCTCCCTCGGTTCGGCGGCGTGCATGGTCGGTGAAGACGAGGCGACCGAGGGCACACCCGGCGCCAGCATCACCTCGATCGAGGCCGGCCTCACCGGCTGTCGCGGCCGCGCCGACACGAACATCCCGGCGAGCGGCCAGTACATCCTGACGACGTTCGGCGGCCCCGGCGATCACCAGCCGATGTCGTGCGGTGGCCGCGCGGCCGGAACTGGCTGGTACGCGGCGTCTCGCCAGCGGTACGGCTGCGGCTCGAAGCTGCGCGTCGAGGCGAATGGCAAGTGCGCCGTCGTCGTGACCGATGACTACGGACCCGATGTCTGCGTCGAGAACCGCGTCGGCAAGCCGATCCTCGACACCTCGCCGCAGGTCTCGCGCCATCTGTTCGGGGAGTCGGGCGCGGGCTGGAGCGATCGCATGGCGATCACGGTGACCGAGGTCGATGCCTCGACGCCCGTTGGAATCTGTTCGACGACCACCACGCCTCCTCCCACGGGTGGCGGCATGACGACGCCGACGATGTGCGCGTCGGCGACGCTCGATCGCGATGTCGCCGAGGGCACGTGCGTGCAGTCGGCGTCGACCTCGACGTGGCAGCAGTGCCGGGCCGGCGCATGGGTCACGCGCACGTCGGCCGCGAGCTGCACCGAGAGCTACGGGTTCTGCAGCTCGGCGACGCTCGGCCGTACCGTCCCGCCGCGCACCTGTGTGCAGGCGCGCTCGGACAGCGCCTGGTACCAGTGCAATGGTCAGAGCTGGGTCACCCCCGTGTCGGTCGCCGCCGAGACCGGTCCGATCGGCGACTGCGCGACGATGAACCCGCTGTAGTTTCGAGCGTAGTATCGACGGCGTGAAGGGTCACCTGCTGCGACTCGATGCGTCCGCGCACGAGCTCGTGACTCTCCGCGAGCTGCTGCTCCGCATGTTGCACGAGGCGCCCGAGGTCCTTGCCGCGCTCGCGCCGAACGCACCGCCGACACGAGTCGTGATCCATCCCGAGATCTCGACGATCCTGCGGTCGTTCGGGCTCCTCTCCGGTCCGCGCGATGCGCTCGTGACGCTGCCGCTCCGGCGCCAGGGCAATCACTTCTATGCGATGGCGGTCGGCGGGAGCAACGAGTACCTGCAGGACGTCTGGCCCGAGACCGATGCACTGCTCGCCAAGCTCGAAGGCGCATCACCCGGGCGCGTCCTCGACATGGGCACCGGCTGCGGCATCGTCGCGATCGAGGCGGTCGCGCGCGGCCACACCGTGATCGCGACGGACCTGTACGCGGACACGCTCGCGCTCGCGGCCTTCAACGCGCGACTCAACGGCATCACGGAGCGCCTCGAGTTTCGTCAGGGCCACCTGTTCGAGCCCGTCGCGGGCGAGACGTTCGACCTCGTCCTCACCGCACCGCACTACACGCGGGTGGCCGATCAGTTGCGACTCGAGGCGATCCGCGCCGCGGCCCCGCTGTCGACGCCGAACGGACGCGTCGTGATCGCGACGTTCTGCGAGTGGGGCGAGGGAGAGGACCTCGCGATGACGCGCACCGTCCTCGCCGAGCACGCGCGCAACGGCTTCGACGTGTCGATCTCACCGATGCCGCAGGCGATGAAGCAGCAGTGGTTCACCGTCGCGACCACGGATGACCCGATCGCTGGCTTGCCCTCGCGCCACCGGTTCCTTGTCGAGATCACCCGCGCGACCGGAATTGGAACGATCACGGTGACGCGCCCCGCGGACGACGTGATCACGCTGCAGCGCTACGCGCACCTTCGCCACCTCACGGTCGGCGAGGCCTGGCCGTCGCGCCCCAGGACGGTGCGCCGGCTCCCGATGCTCGCGGCCGTCGAGGCAGCAGCCGATCTCGCACGGCTCGACGAGCTGATCACCTCGGTTCGCTCGGGGCTGGTCACGCTCGACGGCGAGATCCCGATCGGCCTGCTCGACTCGTGCCGGTTCGGCTCGCGGCCGTGCGTCCCCACCGACGTCACGGTCGGATCCGTCGGCGCGATCCTCGACCCGCACGGCAATGTCCGTCCCTGTGCTCATGGCGGGCCGGTCGCGACGTCGACCACGACCTACGAGGAGCTGAAGACGATCTACCAGTCGCGCGCCCGGGCTGCAGCGGTGCGGCGAGGCTGCGAGACGTGCTCTGCCGACAGCGTGTGCAGCCGGTGCTTGTTTCCACACGTCGTCGACGAGCACACGTACTGCACGACGATCCGGCGCTGGGCCGACTCGATCACGGATCTCCAGCGCCTGCTCGGCATCCTCGTGACGCTCGAGGAGCCGACCCCGCCGCTGCGGATCAAGCTCCGCCGCACCACCGCGCTGATCGCCGCGAAGGCGCGACCGCCGAGGGCCGTCGAGGAGGCGCCACCCGAGCTCGAGCAAGCGGTGGCGAAGCTCGCGGACCTGTGGACCACGACGTCGACCGCGCTCTCCATCGACGGCGAGGGTCGCCTGTCCTTGTTCTGGTGGGAGGGGACGAAGGTCCGCGGCTTCCCGGTCCATCCCACTGTCGCCGCGATCGGTGAGCTCGTCGGCGAAGGCGTCACGGCGAGCGAGCTCCTCGCGTACGTGCGCAGCGTGCGCGTCCCGATCGATCACCTCCCGCAGATCTTCGACGTGTTCACCGGCTTCTACGGGCCGCCTCAGAACTGACTGAGCACGGAGAACGCGAGGAACCGGCCGCCGAGATCGAGCTTGCCGATCGAGGCCTGCATCGCGTCGAGCTCGATCTTCGAGCTGTCTCCTTCCTGGCGCGGTGACAGCGAGGCTCCGGTCGCGGCGACGTAGCCGAGATCGAACCGGAACCCGAGCGAGAACCGCGGGAATGCGAGCAGCATCAGATCGACGCCGATCGCGGCCGTTGCCGTTCCGGCCCACGCGGCATCGGACACCGTGTGGCCATTGCCGACGATCGTCAGGCTCTGGTGCGCGGGGCCGACATCGACACGTGCGCTGACGTGGAGCAGCCGGTGCAGCGTGTAGCGCGCGCGACCTCCGAGCGTGAACCCGTACGAGTCGATCTCCGTCGTCATCGACTGGAACAGCGTGCCTTCCGCACCGCCCCAGTTGAAGCCACCGGTCGCCCACACCTCGAGCCTGGTGTAGAGGTCGAGCCGGAGGTGGCGCGCGACGCCGAGGTGACCGCCGCCGAGCGTGTCGTTGGTGACGGCGTTGGCGCTCGACGTGCGCAGGGCGCGGTTGTGCGAGCCGAACGTGATCTCGTGGTTGCCGGCGAACGCCGGAGCCGCGGTGCCGGCGATGGACATGAGTGCAAGAGCGAGGAGCGTGCGCATGTTCAAGGCTCCGAATCGAGGAGGTTGATGGTGAGGAAGCCGGCGAGCACGGTGGCCTCCTCGCGGCTCGCGGACGGCGACGGGATGATCGTCGCGTGGCCGAGTGGATCGCCATGATCGACGAAGATCTTGGCGTTCGCGGTCGACAGCACGCGGAACGGCGCGTCGTCGAGCCGGAAGTCCGTTGGGTGCAGGTTGTCGAGCGCGACGAAGCCGACGCGCGAGACGTTGGGCGTTGCACCGATGAGGTACGAGCCGTCGGGCGAGAAGTCGTACGAGTCGAGCTTGCCGACCCCGAGCAGGGGCGACGTCGACTCGGTCTCCATGTCGAGGAGGCCGAGCACGGTGCGGTTGTCGTCGTGCACGAGCATCGCGAGCTCGCGCTCGGGGACCGGCACGACGTCACGGATCGCCTGATCGAGATCGATCCGGCGAATACTCGCCTGCGTCAGCGGATCGTTGATGTGCTCGAGGTCGAGCACGTGCACGCGCTTCATCTTCGCCCCGATCGACGCGAACAGCGCCTTGTGCGGCGGTTCGGTCCCGCCGGTCGGGAACAGCAGGATGCGATCGATCGGATCCGACACCGGCACCGAGCGGAACTGTGCCGTGTCGGCGTCGATCACGACGACCTCGCTCGTGTTCGGCGTCGCGGCGAGGATGTAGCGCTTGCCGGTCGCGTCATCGTAGACCGCGATGTCCGTCGGTCCGCCACCGGCGCCGAGCTCGGCAAGCTGCGGGCGGTAGTCATTGCCGTTGTCCATGGTCGCGGGCGCGCTCTGCAAGAGCACCTGGAGCACGTCGCGCGCATTGTCGCTGCGGACGTACGCGCTCGCGGTGTTCGGTGCGAACACGACCTCGCGCGGGATCACCGGCGCGCCGCCGAGATCGAGGCGGATCGAGATCTCGCGCCGGGTCGGGTTCGACACGTCGAGGACAGTCAGGTTGTTCGCCGACAGGATGAACCCGAACGTGCGCGCGGTCCCGGTGCCGGGAACGATCATCGGCGGTGAGAGCGAGATGCCCTCGGGCACGGAGCCGAACGAGCGGATCGTCTTGAGGACCGGGTTGTCGTCGCCGGGCGGCCGCGTCAGGTCGATCACGGCGAGCTCGTTTGGATTGCGGAAGAAGCCCTGGGCGTCGGGGCCCGCGGCCGAGAAGTACGCGATCGCGATCGTGTTGTCAGGGGCAACGGCGATCCGGTCGAATGGCGATCCGATCGTGTAGGCGATCGCATCGGCTTGCATGTTGTTGGTATCGAGCGCCCAGAACATCGCCTCCTGATCGATCTGGCCGTGGTGGATCGCTTCTTCACCGCGGGTGATCACGAACAGCTGGTGACGATCGTGGCTGGGCACGACGTGCATCGCATTGCGACCGATGTTCTTCGTGGTGATCCGTGGTGTGTCGTTCTCGAGATCGAGAAGCGTGACCCGATCGAGCGCGGAGTCGACGTACGCGATCTGGGTCTTGAGCGAGATCGGGCCCAGCACGGAGCGCTGGCGTTCCCACACGATCGGCCGCTCGTCGTTCCAGGCGCAGGCCGTGGTCGAGAGCGAGAGAGCACAGGCAAGGTAGAGGAGACGCATGATGATCCTCAGTTCACGATGTTGCTGTTGAGGTCGAAGCCCGTGATGGTGCGGACGGCGTCGGATTGGAGATCGACGAACGTCACGCGCCCGAGCGGATGGCGCTGCGCGGTGAACGCCTCGCCGGCGCCGGGCAGGATCCCGACCTCCGACGGTGGCGAGCCGAGCTGCTTGGTGATCACGACGCCGGTCTGGGTGGTGACGATCTGCAGGGCGCGGGTCGCGGTCACGGTATCGCCGCCGTCGAGCGCGACGTACGCCTTGCTGCCGTCGGGTGCGTACGCAAACTTCCCCGGATCGACCGGCGTGATCTGCAGCTTGCCGAAGCCCGAGGCGAGATCGAGCAGCGTGTAGCCATAGCTGCGATCGATGTACTCGTCGACCGTCGACGCAGAGGTCGGTGTGCCCGCCATCTTCGCGTTGATGACGATCGCCGAGGCCCCATTCGGCGAAATGCCGACCGCGCGCACGCTCTTCTTGAGCGGCCAGGTCACGTGCGGGTAGCCGGGCTGGTCGAGCTTGATCATCGTGATCCGCTCGTCGATCGTGGCGTTCGTGAACAGGAGCGCGCGGCGTCCGTCCTTCGACAGCACGAACGAACCGACTGACGCACCGGTGAGGTCGATCGTCTCGACGCCGCTCGGGGCGAACGCGTCGGCTGGTACCTCGACCACCGACAGTTGCTTCGCCGCGCGCTGCATCGCATAGACGCGTGTGCCATCGGGCGACAGATCGATGTCGGTCGCCGGCGAGCCGAGGGTGATCGGCCACACGCGACCGGGCTCGTTGCCGCCAACGTCGACGATTCGCAGCGTCGCGTCGCCGACCTGACGCACGGCCGCGTAGGTGCCGCTCGCGACGATGTTGACCTCGACCGACTCCGGCGGGAACGCGGGATCCGAGACCGGGATCGGCGGGACGATGCTCGGTCCGTGGTGGGTCGCGTACCCGAGGTCGATCACCGACACACCGTCCTGCGTGATCACGTAGGCGCGGTTGCCGGCCGCGTCGAACTGGACCTCGCGCGGGCGGAACCCGACGGTGAGATCGACCGCGCGCTCGACGCCAGGCTCGAGAGCGACCACGGTGACGTCCTGAAAGCTGCCGACGCCGCCGATGCCACCGTCCATGATCTGCTTGGTCAGATCGAACCAGATCACGGCGTAGCGACCGCTCGGATCGACATCGAGCCGATTGAGAGCCTTCAGCGTTCCGAGCACGCGGATCGTGTCGGTCGCGCCGTTGGGGCGGACGACGGTGGCGGTGCCGTTGTCGGAGTCGAGCACGACTGCGCCATCGCTGTGCGGGATCGCGCTGACGACGCGCGGCGACTTGCCGACCCCGGTCGAGGTCACGGCGAGCGTCGTGCCGTCGATCCGCGCGAGCTCGTCCTGCGCGGTCATCGCGACATAGATGTAGCGATCGGAGCTGATCGGCGCGCCGTACTCGTACTCGACCTCGGGCGGCGGCGGTACGCCGGCATCGGTCGGTGAGCTCGGAGGCAACTCGCACCGACCAAACTCGGTACAGACGGTGCCCGCCGGACACTCATTCGACGACAGGCACCCGATCGCGGGCGCATCCGTACGTGCACCTGCGTCGACGAGTCCCGGACTTCCAGCGTCCTCGAGACCACCGCCGCACGCAGCGACGGACGCTGACAGAGCTATCACCAGGCGCATTCGCATTCGAAACCTCCGGTGCGCTACATCAGCAACCGTCGTGCCGCGCCGTGCGCAGCGATCCGTGCGCGTTGCGCGCCACGCGATGTGCAGTCGATCGGAGAGCCAAGACGCAAATGTCGCGACGCGTGGCAATGAAAGATCCGTCACGCTCGCGCGTTGATGCGCGTGGTTCGCGCCGGTGTGCAGCGCGCGTACTCCCTGTACATTGCTGTCGTATCTGCTCGTCACCGGGTTCTGTTACTCCGCGTTCACCGCGACCGTACTCGAGACGATCGGTAAGGGCGGCGCGGCAGCGGCGACCCAGTACTCGATGTTCGTCGCCGCGGGCAATGCGGCGATCACCTACGTCGGGTTCATCAACACGCGGTTCCACGCGAACCACGGCGTCGAGGGCGTGATCGCGAGCGATGCCGTGCTCAACGTGGCGGGTGTCGTCATCCTCGGGCTCGTATTCTGGCGGATGGGCGTGTTCCGCAAGCGCCGCCTCGAGGGCGCGATGGACGAGACGCGCGACTAGCGCGATGCGACGCCCGTGACCAGCAGGTAGTTCTTGCCGGTGACGAAGACCTGGCGATCGTGCTGCTGGAGATACTTGCGGTAGAACGCGACGTCCTTGATCAGCAGGCCGAGCTCGGGCTGGTGGAAGTTCTTCATTCGCGTTCCGTGCTCGACCTCGCCGTCGATGTAGCGACAGTTCGGGAACCCGAGGATCACGGCGCCGGTCGGCGTGAGGTGATCCTGGACGATCCGTCGCAAGACCTCGCGGTCGTCGATGCCGGGGCTCTGGAGCGTTCCGATCGAGACGACGAGATCGAACCGGCCGAGGCCGAGCGCACCGAGCGTGCCGAGGTCCGCCTCGTGGAACGAGGCGTCTGGACCGAACCGCACGCGCGCCACAGCGAGCGCGGAGGCACTGTGATCGACGCCCACGAAGTCGGCGCCGCGCAGCGTCGGGATCAGCGCCATCAGCAGCGCGAGCTCGTCGCCAGTGTTCACTCCGAGATCGAGGATGCGTGCGCCGGGCGCGAGCGCCACACGATCGAGGGCGTCGGCGAGGTCGATCACGAAGCCGGGATCCTCGAGCTTGGAGATCCGCGCGAACTCCGAGTCCGCTCCATACTTCTCGGTACCCGCAGGTCCCGCGAGCCGCGCGGCGGGCCCGAGATGGAGGCGCCGGGATTCACTCCTGGCGGCGGGATCGATGAGCTCGAACCGCAGGCGGACGAGCGGCTCGCCCGAGGGGTGCGGCGTCAGCATCCGGAGCCCGAGTCGCTCGGCGAGGTCGAGCCACACTCGATATGGTCGATGCAGGTACGTGCCGCTGGCGTGCTCGACGAGCTCACCCGCATAGCGGCCGCGGCCTCGATCCGGATCGAGAGCCTCGATCTCGATCACCTCGTCGCCCGCCGCGAGTCGCTGGCGTATGAAGGCGATGATCTCGAGAAGTGGCGCGCGGCCCAGCACGGCCGCACGGTGCCACGGAGCGGGCGAACGCGCACACCCTGTACGCGCGCGCCACGGACGATTCTGTCGATCAGGCGGCGAGCGCGAAGCTTCCGTCGACGTACTCGTGGAGCCGGGATCCGAGGTCGACGAGCTGGTTCGCGCTCAACGTCTCCGCGGCCTTCTCGAACAGCTCGCGCTCCTGCCACGTCGAGTGCCAGCACAGTAGATTCTCGAGAGCGGCGACCTTGCGTGCGAACCGCATATCCTCGCTCTCCAGCCACAGCATGTCCGCGAGGATCCGCTTGATCTCGGCGTGCTCGGCGAGCAGCTCGGCGTGAACGTCGGTGGTGAGGGCTGACGCGACCGCCGGATAGAACAGCTCCTGCTCGAGCGAGAGGTGAACGGTCACCTTGTCGACGAGAAGACCGACCGTGTGATTGCTCGCCGTCGGATTCGCCGAGGTCTGGAGCTCGGCGACCAACGCCTCGATCTCGTCATGCTGTGCGGTGAGGAGCTCGAGGGCGTCGGCGATGCGAGTCATGTCGTGCAGGTGTGCAGTGCGCATGCCATTTCCCATCGGGGCGTTCGCCGTGCGACGCTCGCGACGTGACCGACCTCGACAAGATCCGCTCGCTCGCAACCAAGCTCCTCGTCGAGGCTCCGCCCAAGGGAGCGGAAGGCGTGGCGATGTTCGAGCCGAAGCTCGAGGACTACGCGGCGGTGTTCACCGAGCAGGTGGCGGCCGCGATGGGCGCGCACTTCAAGGCGCTGTGGGCCGTGAAGCCGGCGATCACGGTCCACGAAGGACAGACCGATCTCCGGCTGTGGATGTCGCTGTCCGAGCAGCTCGTCCGCGACGCACCCGAATTTCCCGGGGGCTACAAGGCGCTCGCACCTTATCTCACACCGGGCAAGGTCTGGATTTCGTGGAAGTACACGCGTCCGGGTGCCGCAGCCGGGATGGCGTACGACGGCCTCGTGTGGCTCGACGACCGGTTTGCCTGGTTTCCGAAGCCGTGGCGGGTGTTGCGCGAGGTGCTCCCGTCGCTCGGCATCTATCAGGAATGAGCGCGTAAACGATCGCCGATCGGTGGGATCCCTCGGCCTTCCGCGGCCGTATAATGGACAACGGTGTTTGACGAGACTCGCCCTCCTCAGTCCTCGTGGTGGGATCGTCCACCGGCCGCGCCCGCTGCACCCGCGCCCATCGCGCCAGCGCCCGTCTTGCCGGCGCCCGTCGCCGCACCGGTGGTCGTTCCAGCGCCAGCACCGCTCGGTCCCGTCGGTGGGCCGGATCCCGCACCGATCGGACCGCGACCCGTAGGACCCGTCGGCGGCCCCGCGCCGACCACGGCTCCGCCAACCACCGCCGGACCCGCGGGCGGCCCTGCACCGACGGCGGCGCCCGCGGCTGCGGCACCCGTCGTCGATCGCGCAGCGATGAGCCGCGCCGCTGGTTCGATCTTCGCCGCCACCGATGGAATGGGGACGAACGAGGAGGCGATTCACGCCGCGCTCCGTGGCAAGTCGCCCGCCGAGATCGCGGTGTTGCGCGAGGAGTACCAGAACCACTACGGAACGAGCCTCGACTCGGTCCTCGCTGACGAGCTCTCCGACGAGGATCTCGCGTCGGCACGCGCTGCGATGACCGCGGATCCCGTGCAGGCCGCGGCCGCGACGCTCGTTCGCGCGTCCTCGGGCGTCGGTACGGACGAAGAGGCGATCACGGCGACGCTCCGCGGAATCGCCGACCCTGCACAGCGCGCCGCGGTCGCGGCCGAGTACGAGCGAGTCAGCGGTCAGTCGCTGTCGGCGATGCTGTCCGACGAGATGGGCGGCACCGACGCGGAGGTCGCGACCGCACTCGCGGCGGGTCGCACGGAAGAGGCCGACGCAGTCCTGCTCGAGGAATCGATGTCGGGCGGCATGCTCGGTCTTGGCGTCGGCACCGACGAAGAGGGCATCAACGCGGTGCTCGAGCGCTGCACCGATCAGGCCCAGCGCGATCGCGTCGCGGCAGCGTACGAGGCCCGCACGGGCCGCACGCTCGGCGCCGACATGGCCGACGAGATGGGCGGCACCGATCTCGATCTCTCGAGCGCGATCCTCACCGGCGATCAGGCCGGCGCGGCCGCGGTCCGGATCCAGGCGGCGGCGTCAGGCCTGGGTACCGACGAGGATGCGATCTTCCAGCAGCTCGCGGTCGCGAATCCCGCACAGCGTCAGGCGATCGTCGAGTCCTACAATGCTCGGTTCGGCGCGACCTCCGGTGGCACGAATCTCGACACGATGCTCACCGAGGAGCTCGGCGACATGGATCACGAGCGCGCGACGCAGCTCGCCGCGAACGGTGAGCTCGATCCCGTGTTCGCCATGCGCTACGCGATGGACGGCGTCGGTACCGACGAAGAGATGATGCGCGGCGCGCTCGGCAACCTGACGCCGGCGCAGGCAACGCAGCTCCAGACCGACTATCAGACGCGGTATGGCCTCGACCTCCGCACGCAGATGGGCACGGAGCTCTCGGGGCGCGACGAGTTCTACATCGGTCAGAGCCTCGCGGGCGAGCGTGGCCTCTCGGTCGACGACCGCCTCGCGCGCGCAGATGCGTCGCATGACTTCGAGCGCGGCTCGGGGGCCGGCGTGTTCGGCGGCTTCACCGACGTGTTCTTCGAGGCTGGCGAACAACTCGACAACCAGCACGCCCGCCTCGGTGCACTGCGCGAGTCGCGCGACACGGCGGCGACGCCCGCGGCGCGCGCGGCAGCGGAGCGCGAGATGGAGCGCGTCCTCGGCTATCAGTCGCAGGACGTCGAGGCGTATCACGCGGCACAGGACACCGTGACCAACGCGGCCGCGACGACGGCGGCTGTCGTCGCGACCGTCGCTGTCACGGCGGCGACCGGTGGTCTCGGCGCAGGCGTCGCGGTGCCGGCTCTCGCGAGCTTCATGGGAACCACGGCGGCGGCGACCGGTATCGGCGCGACGTCGCTCGCGTTCGGTGCGGGTGCACTTGCCGGTGGTCTGACGTCGATGGCCGTCAAGCGCTCGATCTCCGGCGCTGCCTACGGTGACGAGGCCGCGGGCCTCGACCTCGCGATGACCGGCGTCAACGCACTGACCGCAGGCGCGATGGCGTCGGGCGCGGCCGTCCAGGGTCTGCCGCAGCTGCTCGCGTCGCGCGGCGTCGGTACGTTCGGCGCGAGTGGCGGATCGTTCGCGAACACGATGGCGACCCAGCTCGTGCAGGGCGCGGGTCAGGGTCTCGTCAGCGGTACGGCGCAGGGTCTGCTCGACGAGCAGACGTGGCGCGGTCCCGGCAACGGCTTCGGAAACTTCCTCGGCGTCGTCGGTAGCAACATGGTCAGCAACATGGCCGGCGGTGCTGCGCAGACGGTCGCGGGCTCCGCATTGTCGAGCGTCGACCTGTTCGATCCGAACACGGTCCGCGGTTCGTTCAGCACCGGTGCGATCGGTGGTGTCGCCGGTGGCGTCGCCCAGACCGCACTCACACCCGGCGCGTTCGAGGGACGCTGGGAAGATATCGCGCTGCGGTTCGGCAACAACGCCGGTATGGGCGGACTCCAGGGCGGCCTGATGAACGCCGGCCAGACCGTGTCGGCGCAGCGCCTCGAGGCGCAGGCGATGCGGCTCGCGGAGGCTCAAACGGCCGCTGCGCCAGCAGCCGCCGAGCCCGCCGCCGTCGTGAATCCGGCGGACCAGGTGCCGAACGAGGTCCTCGCGACTCTGCCCGAGGAAGTGGCTGCGGTCGTCAAGCAGGCAAAAGAGACGCCGCCCGGCACCGCTGCGGCTCCGCGCGAGCCCGTGTCGGCGACGAATCCGGCCGATGTCGCGGCGCTCGGCCCCGAGGTCGCGCAGACCGTCGAGGCTGCTCGGCCCGTGATCGCTGCGACGGAGAACGCGCCCGCCGCGCCGGCTGCGACCGAGACCGCCGCACCGGCGCCGCGCCTCACGCCCGAGGAGCTGTTCGCGCAGGCTCACACCGCCGAGCGCTCGAAGGGCGACGCGGCGATCTCGAGCTCGCTGTCCGAGCGGATCCCCGAAGTTCTCGAGGCACAGATCGCGGCGCGCACCGGCGCGAACCCCGAGCTCCAGGGCCAGCGCTCGACGTTCGAGACGGCGCTCGGTAACAGCCCCGAGGCGAATGGTGCCGTTGCTCCGACGCTCGACCGCATGGCCGAGAAGGCGTTCGACTACATCGCCTCGACGCGCTCGACGCCCGAGACGCAGATCGCAGCGATGTCGGCGCTCGGCATGGCGCCGTCGTCCGGCCTCGCTGGCGCGGTCGGCACCGATCCGAACATGATGCTCGATGTCCTCGCGAGCGGTAACTCGCGCGAGCGCGGCATCGCGCTGGCGCGATTCCAGGAGATGCTCGGCAACGACGCGCTCGCGCCCGGTGGGATCGAGCGGATGCGCGCGACCTTCGAGAACGCTCCGGTCGAGGGCGCTGGCTTCTTCGGGATGGCGGACGTCGAACGTCTCGCCGCGCGCGTCGAGGCGCTCGATGCGACGGGCGCGACCGGCAAGGGCCGCAGCCCGAAGGCCCTGTTCAGCGACACCACGGGCCACGCTCCGTACGCCGAGGTCAAGGGCTCGGGCATGGACGCCAAGATGCCCGCGCTGCAGGCGGAGGCTGTCTCGACACAGCTCGGTCGGCCGGTCACGGGCGATCCTGCCACTGGGTTCGTTCCAGGCGCCGAGCAGAGCCCGCTCGCGCGCACCACGATGACCGTCGATCAGGCGCAGGCCGCTGGCTACAACCTGTCGCCACGCGAGATCGCGACGGCGAGCGAGACGGGCGTGCTGCCGTGGAACCGCGGCGACGTCGCGAACATCGTCAACCCGGCAAATCCGTTCATCGCCGACGCGAACGCGGCGTCGATGCCCCAGAAGGCCGGCGTCTCGGGAACCACGTTCCGCCTGATGGGTACCGGTGACGTCCTCGGTGCGGACCCGGCGATGACGCGCCTCGCGGCGATGACGTCGCTGATCCCGATCGACGCGCACAGCATGCACGAGATCGCGTTCGCCGCGAACGGCTTCCAGAGCCCGGCGATGAGCTACGATCCGACGGGCATGCCGTACACGCCCTCGTCGACCGGCCTCACGCCGGAGATTCTCCAGGCGATCGCGCGCCGCGCGGGGCTCGATCTCGACCAGCTCAACATGACGCAGTCGACGCCCGCGAATGGCTCGTCTGAGACGCCGCCCGGCCAATGAATCATTGCGACCTGGGCGGCTACCTCGTCGACACGACGGGGGCGTTGCCGATCGACCCGATCGACCACGACGGCGGCAACGTGCCGGTGAGCGGCTGCTCGAACCTGCGCTGCAATGCCTGTGGCCAGCCGGTTCGTAGCGTCGCGGGACGCTCCGACGAGAAGGACGTCGCGAAGCTCTATGCAATCGCGGATCTCTCGACGGTGGTGCGCTCGGCAGCGACGACGCGGATGTACCTCTGCACGTGCCGCACGTACTTCCAGGTCCAGGGTAGCCAGGCGCTCGACGATCCGGACCTCCCATCCGGCTACGAGGCGAACGTGCCGTGGCGCTGCGCCGGACATCCGATCGCGACGCTGCCGCACGACATCGACGGCGTGACGATCACGAGCAAGAACCTCACCGAGATCGTCACGCGTGCGCTGCACGGCTGGGTGCCCGACGGTGCACGCGCCGAGGACCGGACCGGGCCGTGGTGGATTCCCCGCCTCCTCGTCCGCCTCGAGTCCACGCCGTGGCAGGCGGTGGTCCGAGCGGCCGCCGCGGCCGCGCTGAGCGATCCCGATCCGCAGGCGCGCGCTCGCGCGCTCCACCTGTTCATGGTGGCGCCCGATCCGGCAGACACACAGCGAGCGCTCGACGCGTTCTCGGCCAACCGCGCTCTGTACGTCGGGATCCCCGATCCGGTCACCACGATCGCCGGCGACAAGACCCTCGAGCACACCGTGTGGCGTGTCCTCGCGCCGCTCGTCGCGCAACCCGGTCGCGGCCGCGAGCTCGCACGCGACTCCGCGCTCACACCGGGCCGAGGTGCGGTCGCGCTCTACGGCGCACTCGCCGCGAACGACGCCGAGTGGGTCGCGTCGCACGCGCTCGCCATCGCGCAGGCAACTCCGGACCGCATCGAGGACCTCATCAAGATGGTGAAGCATCGGTTTCCTCGCAGCGTGCCGTCCAAGGCCGTGATCGATCTGCTCGCCTCGCAAGCAAACTGACTCCATCTCGGCCGCGAGTGTGGGTATGGTGCGGGCATGTCGCGCGCTCGCACGTGGATCGTCGTCGGTATTCTGGGCTTCGCTACCTGGCGCGCCTGCGGTTCGTCCTCGCCGGAGGCTCTGCCCACTGCGACGGGAATCCTCCACACGGCGGTGCTGCGCGACGGCTTCGCCGTGATGGAGCCCGATGGCGATCGCCACGTCATCGAGGTCGATGGCGACGGCAAGCTCCGCGATCGGCGCGCAGTACCACTGACCACCGAAGCGCGCGTGTTCGGCACCCGCCAGGGTGTCGCCGTTGCCTGGCACGCCGGCAAGCAGGTCAAGCTCGCGCTCGTCACGGGTGACGGCAAGCTCGGCGAGCCCTCCGTGTGGGGCCGCAATGCAACGACGATCTGCGACGGTGCGGCGAGCAACGATCAGCGGTTCGCGATCGGCTGGCTGGAGAGCGACGGCCGCGTGTGGTTCGTTCACGGGCCCATGACGAACGCCGCCGTGTCCGCACCGGTCGTCTCGGAACCTGGCGTCGCAGGACTGCAGCGCGCCGAGTGGTGCGCGATCACGTCCGCCGGCGACTACATCGCGCTGTTCTGGCGCGAGGGCTCGCGGTTCTTCATGAACATGTGCTCGAAGAAGGAGTGCACGAACATGGTGGCGCGCGTACCGCTCGACTCGCGCCATGCACTGCTCGGCGTCGGCTGCACGCGCGAGGGTTGCTTGATCGCGTTCCGTGATCAGACGTCCAAGACGCACGTCGGCTGGATGGGTGTCACCGGAAAGAAGCAGTGGTCCAAGCCGCTGACCGAGGCGACGCAAGCGACCGAGGTCTCGATCGCTGCGATCGGGAACCGCGCGATGGCCGTTGGCTTCGTCGGCAAGGAAGGCGCGACAATCCTTCGCATCTCGAAGGACGGCGCGATGGAGCGCGCGTGGGCGGATCCGTCATCGACCGAGGTGCCGAGCGTCGCGTGGGCGAAGAATCGCCTGCTCGTCGCGATCCCCGAGGGCGGCGGCGTGCGTCACGAAGTGCTTGTCGCGCCGAACTAGCGGGCGGCTGCTCGAGTCGCCACCAGAGTTGGCCGGTTCTATCGAGCCAGCTCTCCGTCGGTGCGATGTACGAAAGAGCATGCGCACAGCTCACCTCGCCTACCTCGCGGTGCTGTCACTGTCCGCGTGTACCGACGACGCGGGCCCGGCCGATACGATCGCGTTCGATCTCGAGGGTCCGCTCGCGGGCGAGACGTACTGGAACCTCCCGTTCCCGTCGGATCTCCGCCTCACCGCGGATGGTCGTCCGAACCTCGAAGGCTTTCCGAATCGCCGCGAGCTGCCGATCGTCGTCGATCTGCTCTCGGCTGCGAGCGAGCGCAAGGGCTTCCCGGTGATGCCGATCGCGTGGTTCAAGTTCACGGCGACGCCACCTCAGCTCCAGCTCGCCGATGTCATCCCGGCAGACGCGAGCTCGACCGCGCTGTTGATCGACATCGATCCGGACTCCGACGAGCTCGGTGCCCTGTACCCGCTCGTCGCGCAGACGCTCGCAGATGACGACTTCACCGGCACCGGCCTCGTCGCGATCGCTCCGCGCCCCGGCATCGTGCTCAGGAGCCATACGCGCTACGCGTTCGTGCTCCGCCGCGGCTTCTCCCCGACGACCGAGGTACCGCCGGCGTTCGCGAAGCTCGCTGCGGGCGAGCACTTCGCCTCGCTGTACAGCACGCTCGAGATGCTCTCGATCCCCAAGGACGATGTCCTCGTCGCGACGGTGTTCACGACCGGTGACGAGGTCGAGGTGCTCCGCGATCGCTCCGAGGCCGTCCGCACCGCACAGAGCGCGGTGATCGCGGATCTCCACGTCGATCTCACCGACGGCGCGACGCATGCAGGGTTCTGCGAGCTCGTCGGTACCGTCACGGTTCCCCAGTATCAGGTCGGCGAAGCGCCGTTCGGTGCAGGTGGTGGCCGGTTCGTGTTCGACGCTGCCGGCGCCCCGATCCCGCAGAGCTCGATGACGGTGCCGCTCACCATCATCATCCCGAAGTCGCAGATGCCCGTCGGTGGCTGGCCGCTGTGGCAGTTCTTCCACGGGTCGGGTGGAGCGTCGTTCGATCTCGTCGACGATGGTCCGAACGCGACCGCCGAGAGTGGCCCACAGGTCGGCGCGGGCCCTGGCACCGTCGTCGCGCGCCGTGGCATCGCCTCGGCATCGAGCGCGCTGCCGGTCAACCCGCAGCGACTCGACGGGGCGAGCGACTACGCGTACCTCAACCTCAACAACCTCTCGGCCTTCCCGTCGACGTTCCAGCAGGGCGTGTTCGAGCAGCGGCTCCTGCTCGACGCGTTGCTCGAGCTGCAGATTCCCGCGTCGACGATGACGGCGTGCACGGGCGTGGCGCTACCGAGCGGCGCGACCAGCCACTCGTTCAACGCGACGAACCTCACCGCCGGTGGGCACTCGATGGGCGGCATGTACACGAACATGATCGGTGCCGTCGAGCCGCGGTTCGGCGCACTCACGCCGTTCGGCGCTGGTGGGTTCTGGAACATGATGATCCTCGACACGTCGATCGTCGCTGGCGCGCGCAACCTCCTCGGCGGCGTGCTCGGTGTCGACGCGGAGCAGCTCAGCTTCGTTCACCCGACGCTGTCGCTGATCGGCCTCGGCTGGGAGATCGCGGAGCCCGGCGCCTCGATGGCGCGCCTCTCGCGCCGTCCGCTCGCCGGCACGATGCCGCGCCACGTCTATCAACCGATCGGTCTCGACGACAAGTACTTCCCGAACCCGGTGTTCGACGCTGGCGCGCTGGCCTACGGCAACCAGCAGGCGGGAGAGCTCGTGTGGCCCGAGACGCAGGATGCGCTCCGCCTCGATCACCTCGATGGGATGATGACGTACCCGGTGCGCGCGAACGGCGCGAGCGGAACGACGTCGGTCGTCGTGCAGTATCGCGACGGTGGCATCGTCGATGCGCACCAGATCCATCGCCAGCTCGACGAGGTGAAGTACCAGTACGGCTGCTTCCTCGCGACGTACCTGCGCGACGGCGTCCCGACGGTTCCGGCTCCGGCCGCGCTCGACGCGCCCTGCCAATAACGCACTCCGACCCCCTTTCTGGTCTGACCACTAAAGGGGTCCGAGTGCCTTTCGAAGACCCGAAACGACAAAAGGGCCGGCACCGGAGTGCAGGCCCTTCTGGGATTCGCTTGATTGATTAGATCGGGCGAACGTTCTCTGCGCGCGGGCCCTTCGGACCACGGCCCTCGTTGAAGGACACCTTCTGTCCCTCGCGGAGCTCCTCAAAGCGGACGCCTTCGACGGCCGACATGTGGAAGAACAGGTCGGTGCCCGACTCGTTCGAGATGAAACCGAAACCCTTATCAGTGAGACGCTTGATCGTACCTTCAGACATCGTGATCTCTTTCGTAGTGACCTAGGGAAGCGTGGGAGCGACGCATTGTCGATCCGAGTGTAGACACGCCGACGTCGGCCATCTCCTTCGTGCCAAGGATGCGGGTTTTTGTCGAGCCCGATCGTCACCTGCTTGCGGTGAATTCGCGATGAACCGAGTCAACAGCCCTGGTTACGCGGTTCTCAGCGCCTGCGATTCTTCTGCTTGACCTCGCCCGCACCCGACGCACTTCGTTCGGAAGCCGCGCCGGTGAGGGCGCTTCGATCCTTCCAGAACCCGACCACGAGGTTGGGGACGAGGCCCCAGAGCCAGACCGGCCAGATCGGCGCCTTGAACACGTTGATGAGGAGCAGCGCCGCCACCAGGCCGAGCATGATCACGCGCCCGCGCGCGTACTTCTTCTTGAGCTCGGGCGGCAGGAACAGCAGCAGGAAGTCGAACGGCATCAGGCAGAGCAGCGCCTCGTTCCACCGCATGAAGTACGGCAGCGGGCTGACGACCATGAAGCCCCACAGCAGGAGGCCGAGGAACGCCATCGGCACGACTGCCACGGCGAGCCCGGTGCGCTGGAACTTGCCCCACATGCGCGTGAGCCAGGCGGACGCCGTGAGCGCGAGGACCAGCAGCGCGAACACGATGCGTCCGCTCGGCATGTTCTGGATCTCGTCGAACTGCGCCTGGTACTTGGCGCGGTCGCTGCTCGACAGCGTCCTGTCGGCGAGCACGTGCTCGAGCTCCTTGAGCGAGGGAGGTCCCTTGCGCTGGTAGAGCACCCGCGGTTTGACGCCCCACCTGGCCTCGACGGCCTCGCGGAGATAGTCGGGTAGGAACATCCGCTCCCAGTAGGTCGGGACGCGATCGGTGTTGCGATTCATCCCGATGTCGGTGATGAGCAACGGGATCCGCATCCCGAGGAAGCCCTCGCGGGCGAGATCGCGAAACGTGCGCTCGTCGGTGAGGTTCGTCATCTTCGCGAGCTCGCCACCCGTGGCGTCATCGAGGATGTCGCGGACGCGCGTGGTGCAGTTGTCCCAGAAGTGATCGTACGAGTAGTGCTTGTTGTCCTCGAGGATGTCGAACTCGAGCTTCGCGGTGACCTTGGCCTCCTGTGCCGGCGTCAGCGGGATGTCCTGGACCCAGACGGTGCGATCGGCCATCTGGTAGACCGCGATCATCTGCTGCGGGCTCGTCTTGCCGACCCAGAAGCTGTCCTCACCGCGGAGAAATCCCCACCCCATGTCGAGCGGCTTGGCGAAGTTGCCGATGCCGTAGTTGTAGCAAGCGTCGCGACGGCCTCCGTCTCCGCACGTGCACAGCGCGATGTGGCCGTGGCGCTCCCAGATCAGCGAACCGACGCCCATCGTCACCAGCTTGACGCCGGGCTCGCCCTCGCACACATCGACGATCGGGCCGCTCGGCTGGTGGCGGGGAGCCGGCTTGCACGCTGCGAGCCCGGCGAGGAGCGCTACCACCAGCGCCAGGATTCGGCGATTCACCTGGCCAGTGTGTTGTGGACGCAGGGTTTGTGCAAGGGCTACAAACCCGCCGTGGCGTTCGATCTTCGAGCAACGGCGACGGGTTCGCGCGCGCGCACTGCGACGCTGACAACCGCACACGGGACGATCGAGACGCCGGTGTTCATGCCGGTCGGGACGCGTGGCACCGTCCGGACGCAGACCCTCGGTCAGCTCGAGCGGCTCGGCGCTCCGATCCTGCTCGCGAACACGTATCACCTGCTCGCGCGCCCTGGCCCCGAGGTGTTCGAGAAGTTCGGCGGCCTGCACCCCTGGATGGGCTGGAAGGGCGCGCTGCTCACCGACTCCGGTGGCTTCCAGATCTTCTCGCTCGCGCACGGCCGCGCGATGACCGAGGAGGGCGCGGAGTTCCGGCATCCATCCGCCGGCACCGGGATGCTGCTCACGCCCGAGCGATCTATCGCGATGCAGCGATCGATCGGCTCGGACATCATGATGGTGCTCGACCAGTGCATCCCATCGACGAGCCCGCACGAGCTCGCGCGCGAGGCGATGGAGCTGACGCACCGGTGGGCGGCGCGGTCGCTCCTCGCGCGCGGCGACTCGGCCCAGCAGCTGTTCGCGATCGTGCAGGGTGCCTGCTTCGAGGATCTCCGCCGCGAGAGCGCGGCCGCACTGACCGCGATCTCCGGCTTCGACGGCTACGCGATCGGCGGCCTCGCCGTCGGTGAGTCGCGCGCGCAGCGCCAGGACGTCACCGAGCTCACGACCTCCCTGCTCCCCACGGATCGACCGCGGTACCTGATGGGCGTCGGCACGCCGCTCGATCTACTCGAGGGCGTCCACCGGGGCGTCGACATGTTCGATTGCATCCTGCCGACGTCGCTCGCGCAGCACGGCAAGGCGTTCACCACGCACGGCCGGATCGATCTCCGCCGCGGTGTCCACAAGCTCGCCGAGCAGCCGCTCGATGCCGCATGTGACTGCGACGCGTGCGCACTGTACTCGCGGTCGTACCTCCATCACCTCGTCAAGTGCGAGGAGCCACTCGGCTGGCAGCTCCTCGCGTTCCACAACCTGACGTTCTATCTGAAGCTGATGCGTGAGATCCGCGCGGCGATCGCGGCCGACACGTTCGCCGCGTTCTATGCGGAGCGCCGCGTCGCGCTCGAGCTGATCGACGTCGACAATCCGTCGGGCCCCAAGCCAAGGTCGCGCGAGCCAAGGGCCGTGACACGCGGCGCGTTCGGCATCGCGGTATCGACGGCCGGGTTCGCGAGCATCGAGCACCTCGCATCCGGCGAGGTCATGCACCCGATCGACGATCCGAACGTCGAGGCCGAGCGCGTGTACATCGCGCAGTCGGCGCTGATCTCTCGCGCCCTGACGGGCGACAGTCCTCCGCTCGTCGTGTGGGACGTCGGTCTCGGCGCCGCGCACAACGCACTGGCGCTGATCCGTGCGCTCGACGCCGCGCCGGCACACGCGCCGATCGAGATCGTCAGCTTCGAGTGCGACATGGACGCGTTCCGGCTCGCACTGGCGAATACCGGACCGTTCGCCCACCTGCGCCACGCTGCGCCGCACGTCTTCGACCATCGCGGTGAGTTCGTCCGCGAGCGGCTGCGCTGGCGCATCGTCGAGGGCGACTTTCAGGCGACGTTCGCGAACGAGCCCGCGCCCGACGTGATCTTCTACGACCCGTTCTCGACGAAGGTCGATGGCCCGATGTGGTCGCTCGCGGCCTGTCGCGCGCTGTACGCGCACCTGACGCGCCCGACGGAGCTGTTCACGTACACCGCCTCGACCGCGGTCCGCTCGTCGCTGCTCCTCGCCGGATTCCACGTCGCGCGCGGCGTGGCCTCGGGCGCGAAGGACGAGACGACGATCGCGCTGCGGCTCGGCGGTGATCCGCTGCTCGCGCGGCATCGCTTGCTCGATCTCGGCTGGCTCGCACGCCGCTCCCGCTCGACAGCGCCGTTCGCGGCAGACATCCCGGTCGAGCACCACGCGGAGCTCGAGCAGCTCCTGCGCGCGCACTCGCAGTTCGGCTAGCTACGTCAGCCGCGGTCGCCAGAGCGGCTCGGCATGACCCCACCACGCGTGCGACGCGCGGATCGCGCGGGAGATGCCGTCGAGCCCGCCAAAGGCGCGGGTCTGGGACGGATAGCTGGCGATCGCATCGAGCTGACGCTGCTCGTGACCGCGCACGTTCGTCGTCGTCAACGTCCACGTCGCATCGCGGAGCGCCGGTACGAGGAACGTCTCGACCTCGGGGCCACGACGAGCCGCCGCGATCGCAGCGAGGATCGCGGCGAGCCGGCGTGCCCGCAGCAGCGGTGATTCCCGGCGCTGCCACAGCCGGAGCCGCGCGACGAAGTGCCGCCGCCGCATCGTTCCCGACAGCGCGTAGAGATCTTCGTAGAACCACACTCGATCGAGCCAGCCGTGAGCATGGGCCCAGTCGGTCGCGGCGATCAGCGCCTCGACGTGGTCGATGTGATTCCCGATCCCGATCGGAACGAGGATCTTCTCGGGGGCGAGGTCAGCCAGCGGTGCGAGTGCCGCGGTGACCGCGGGCAGCGTCAAGAACCCCGCGCGGTGCGGCGGCGTCGTGAAGAACGACCAGCCGCGGAGGTACGGCTTACGAAACGCGCGCTCGATCTGATCGAGGCGAAGCACCTCGGCGCCGACGACCGCGCACGCCGCGGCATCCTCGTCGCGCCGTGTCCCGTAGTCGGCGAACTTGCGCATACTCGGATCGATCTCGGTGAGCGCGGGCCCCGTCGTGTAGACGCTCGCGATCACGACGCGCGCGCCCTCCGCCACCCACGCCGCGATCGAGCCGCCGATCGACAGCACCGCGTCGTCGAGATGCGGCGAGATGACCAGGACTGTCGGCGGCACTACCAACAGGATACCCAGGTGCTAGGGTCGGCGCATGGCGCGCAAGCTGTTCCCTGAGGATCGAATCCACCCGGCGATCCGCGACAAGATCTCCAGCAACCACCGCGATCTCGTCGAGGAGGTCGAGGCGGCGATCGGCGAGCACGCGATCGTGGTCGTCGGGATGAAGCAGAATCCGAATCCGCGACGCGCCCGGAAGCTCCTCACCGCCAAGGGCCTCGCGTTCCACTACCTCGAGTACGGTAGCTACCTGAACACCTGGTACCGCCGGGCCGCGCTCAAGATGTGGACCGGGTGGCCGACGTTCCCGATGATCTGGGTCAAGGGACAGCTGATCGGCGGTGCCGACGATCTGCAGAAGCTCCTCGACTCAGGTGAGCTCGAGCGAATGCTCGCGGCCTGATTGCATTCCCGGCCGATCTCGTCGACGGTCGGGACATGCGTACCCTCGTGCTCTGCACGATCCTGATGTTCGGCTGTAGCGACCGAAAGCTCGCGCCAGACGCACCGCCTTCGTACCGCTTCCTCCCCGCCAGCCCAGACGTCGTCGTCCGCGTCGACCTCGTTCGCGCGCGGGCCTGGCCGCAATTCACGACCGTGGCGACCGCCGCGCTCGCCGGTGTCCAGCGCGTCATCGAGGACACCAAGCGCGTGTGCAGCCTCGACGTCCTCGCGGAGGCATCAGCCGTGGTGCTCGCGCGCCGCGGCGACCTGCTCGGCGGCGACGTGACGCTGATCATCTCGGGGCTCGCCAAGGCGAAGATCACCGCCTGCTTCACGACGCTGTCCACTGCGTCCGAAACGTTGAAGCTCACGATCGACGGCGACCTGGTCCACGCCACGGTCGCCGGGAAGAAGTTCGCCTCCGCTGCGA
Organism: Myxococcales bacterium; assembly: GCA_031421915.1. GTDB lineage: Bacteria > Myxococcota_A > Polyangia > Haliangiales > Haliangiaceae > JABFXX01. The sequence continues at coordinate 37,696 of JANOPP010000654.1, forward strand.
TTCTCTCGACGGGCGAGCTTGTCCTCGTGATGCGCGCTGGCCAGAGCGTCGAGCCGCTCACGTGGAAGGCCGAGGTCGAAAATGCCAAGGCAGCCGCCCCGACCTGGGTCCGCGAGCTCGATGCCAACGATCCGATCGCGGCGCGCGTCGTCGTCGGCGACCGCACGGTAACCGCGAACGTCAAGCTCGGCGATCCACTCGTCGTGCGCGGCAAGGTCGTCACGGCGAGCGAGGCTGCAGCGAAGGAGGACGTCAAGCGGATGAACGCGATCCTCTCGTACCTCGGCCAGGGCCAGACCGGCACCGGACGCATCGAGCCGAGCGGCGCGGTCATCCACGCCGACTTCACCGCGAAGGGTGCCGAGATCGAGGCGTTCGTGAAGACGGCGCTCCCTGCCCTGTTTGGCGCCGGGATTCCTCGCGATGTCGCGACCGAGGCGGTCACCGGCCCGAAGGACTGCAGCTCGCTCGGTGCAGCAGTCTCGAGCTACCTCGAGACAAGTCTGGGCAAGGCGACCGAGTCGCAGCGCAAGGAGCTCGAGGCTGCGATGGGCAAGCTCCTCCCCGAGCTGAAGAAAGCGTACGTCGACAGCTGCACGGCGGATGCGTGGGCACAGGCGTCGATCGAGTGCCACGTGTCGAACTCGACAGGCCTCGCGCGGTTCGAGAAGTGCCGCGAGACGCTGACCGATGCGCAGCGCGAGTCGCTCGACACCAAGCTCAAGATCGCACTCGACGTCGGGACGCGTGTCGACATGACGGCGCCGCCGCAACCGCCGACGCCGACCGCTCGCTGATCAGCCGGAGCACGTGACGTCGTCGTAGCCCGCGGACCAGCCGTCGCTCCAGCCGTCCGCCCAGCCGCTCTCCCAGCCGCGCGAGAAGCCGCTGTCGTACGCACCGGGGTAGGCGTCGTTGTAGCAGCGGCCATAGACCACCGCGTAGCCAGCACCGAAGCCGGCCGCGTAGCCGTCGGACCAGCCGTCCTCGTAGCCCGCGCTGACGCCGTCATCCTCGCCGGCGTCGAACGCAGCGGGATACGTCGCGCGATAGCCGGCCTGGTAGTCCGGGTTGTCGCGCTTGCCGTCGGCGAGTCCACGATCGTACGCGGCCTCATCCTCGACCTCCTCGTAGCCGCGCGCGTAGCAGACGCGCAGATCACCGCGACTCGGCGGATCTTCTTCCTCGGCCGGAGCAACACGAGCGAGCGGCGCGACGCTGTTCGCGTCGCACCATGCTTCGCCCTCGGCCGCACCTTCCGCGTAGCCCTCGCTCCAGCCGTCGCCCCAGCCCCCGTCGTGTCCGTCGCGAAAGCCATCGCCATCGCCATCACTCGCGCCGTCGCTCGAGCCGAAGCTGCACGCGGTGACATCGCTCGCGCCATCGCGCGCTCCGACATCGAACGAATCGTCGTAGCCCGCGTCGTAGCCGCGCACGCTGTGATAGCCCGTGATGAACCCGGCGTCGTAGCCGGCCACGGTTCCCTCGCGCTCGCCATCGGCGCGCGTGAGCGAACGTCCCTTGGCGTAGCCCTCGTCGAGAGCAAGCTGATTCGCTTTGGAGGCGTTCGCCTGTCCGTCCCGATAGGACTCCTCGAGGGCGCCGCCGTCCAGGCAGTCGACCTCGCACCCCGGCACCAGGGCCAGGAGTGCGGCGAGGACGAGAGCGAGGCGCGTCATGGGTCGGGTACGAGCAAGAGGTGTTCCCGCTGGCGCCCGTGCAACCCCGTGATTGATCGTGGATCAGTGTGGCGGCCGTGCGTCACCGCCTGCGAGTTCTGCAGATCGACCGGCTACCCCGCTCTTACCGCACATGACGGCCAGACCGGTCGAACCGTTGATCGTGGCAACCATCCGGCGGACCAACCAGCAAGGCTTCACCCTCATCGAGCTCATGATCGTGGTCGCGATCATCGGCATCCTCGCCGCCGTCGCGATCCCGACGTTCACGGCCTACGCTCGGAAAGCGAAGACCTCCGAGGCGATGCTGCAATTGAACAAGCTGAGCAAGGGCGCGAAGACCTGGCACGACGCCCAGGCCAGCTACCCGCAGGGAACCGCGGCAGCACTGCCGGGCGTCGATGGCGGAGCCTGTGCCGCGCCGGGCAAGAAGTTCGCGGCGGTCTCGACCTGGAGCGACGACGCGGCGTGGTTGTCACTCGGCTTCCAGATCGACGAACCGAACCTGTTCACGTACCACTACACCAGCACTGCTCCGCGCGCGGCGACTGCGACCGCCGTCGGTGACATCGATTGCGACGGTACGATGATCACATACACGCTCGAGCTCGGCGTCTCGAACGGCAACGCAACCTCGCTCGTCATCGAGCCGCCGCACAACTCCGACTAACGCTCCTGGCGCCGTCCCGGTGCCCAGTCGACGATCCGATCCGTTCGCGTCTCGAGGAAGCGCGCGAGCCGATGATAGTCGCTTCCGTTCTTGATCAGCCGCACCTCGGTCTTGAGCGTCAGCGGATTCACGAGGTCCGTGAACGGTACGTAGGACAGCTCGAGCTGGCCCACGACGCTGACGAGGTGACCGTCGAGGTTCTCCTCGACGAGAGCGCGAAACGCGCCGATGCCGAGCTGGCTGCCGAGCATGACGTCGAACGCATGCGGCGGGGCGCAGCGCGACTCGTAGCCGAGCTGCAGACCGGTGACCTTCTTCTTGCGCTTGGTCTTGGCCTCGTAGCGCTTGCTCACCAGCTCCGCGACGAGCTTGCCGAGATCCATCCGCCCGAGCGACAGGTGGCCGTGCTCGTCGCGCGGGAGGTCCTTGATCGCTTTCTCGTCGAGCAGCTCGGCGAGGCCCTCCGCGAGCACCACGGTGCCGTAGTGCTTGCCGCGCTTCTCGCGCGTCGCGATCAAGTCGACGATTCGCTCGACCAGCGCTTCGAGCGACAGCCGCGGCTCCTCGCCCGGGCGACCTGGGAGTGCGAGGTCGCCGACGACATCTTCGCCCGCGAGCACGAGGTTCGCCTCGCCAGCGATCGCGACGCCATACGACAGCCAGCCGGCCTTGCGACCCATCGTCTCGACGACGAAGTAGCTGCCGGTCGACATCGCATCGGCACGGAGGTTCTGGAGCTCCTTCGCCATCACGTCAACGGCGGTGAAGAAGCCGAACGTGAAGTCGATGCCGCGGTAGTCGTTGTCGATCGTCTTCGGCAGGTGGATGACCTGGACGCGGCGAGCTTCCTTCGGCAGGTGCTTCTGGTACTCGTGGAGGAAGTTTGCCGTCTTCAGCGTGTCGTCACCGCCGATCGAGATCAACGCGTCGATCTCGAGATCGACCATCGCGTTGTAGACATTGCGCAGCCGCAACGTCTTCGTCGGATCGTCGAGATCCGACGGCTTCTCGATCCCCTTGCCGGGGTTCGCGCGCGCGGTCCCGATCACGATGCCGCGCGTGTTGCGCAGCCCGCTCAGATCCTTGAGCTCGAAGATCCGGTAGTGCTCGTCCGGCAGGAGCCGGTGCGTGACCGGGTGGTAGTCCTGCAGGTTCGAGTACCCGTGGAAGAACCCGATCACCTCGCGGCCGTCCTCGAGGAAGGACATCGCCGCGGCGGAGATCACCGCGTTCGCGGCGGGAGCGGGCCCGCCGGAGAACACGAGTGCGACCCGCTTGATGTGGTCGCCTTTTCGGACTGCAGTCATCGAGGCGGAGACTACATCCGCGAGCGCGGCACGGCACCCTTACGAGGTCGTTAGCGAACGCGCGCGTTGACCTTGGCACTCGCGCGTGAGCTGGCGCTGCGGATCGTCGCCTTGACCTTGCGGACACCGGCCTTGACCTTCGCGGATGCGCGCTCGGCCATGCCCTTGACCTTGCCCGTCGCCTGCTCGGCTTTGCCCTGCGCGGTGCGGAGCGTGTCTCCGGTCGCGCGACCCTCGATCTCCTTCGCCTTGCCCGTGATCTTGTCTTTGATGGAACCCATGGTGTCTCTCCTTTGTGTGCAGCGACTCGCTGCATCGTGCGTGCCGACGATGACGCAGCGCGCACACTGGGATCTCGGAGATCTCGACGACGTCGTCCGTGGCGCGAGCGCTCACCGTGCGAAGATCGCTGCGTGTCGCAAATGGCGCGCGAGGCAGCGGAGGCCGCCGATGGAGCGCGGCGACAGATCGCGACATGTGCCGATCGCTTCGCAGCGCTCGCGGATCGCCTGCGAGCGCGACCGCCGAGCGTGATCGTCACGTGCGCACGCGGGAGCTCCGATCATGGCGCGACCTACGGGAAGTACTTGCTCGAGACGACCGTCGGCCGGGTCGTCGCATCGGTCGGACCGAGTATCGCGTCGACGTATGGTCGGATCCCGGTCCTCGACGGCGCACTGTTCCTCGCGATCTCGCAGAGCGGCCGCAGCCCGGACCTCATCAAGCTGACCCAGGCTGCGCGCGCGGCTGGCGCCCTCGTGGTGGCGATGGTCAATGACAGCGCTTCACCGCTCGCTGCGCAGGCAGAGATCGTCCTCCCGCTGTGCGCCGGCGCCGAGACCAGCGTCGCGGCGACAAAGTCGTTTCTGCTGACGGGCGTGGCGTTCCTCCAGCTCGCCGCCGCGTGGACCGAGGATCCGGCGCTCCGCGCCGCAGTCACACAGGCTCCCGATGCGCTCGCCGCTGCCGCCGCGCTCGACTGGTCGACCGGACTCGAACCCCTGATCGCCGCGACGAGCGCGTTCGTGGTGGCGCGCGGTGTCGGACTCGGCGCCGCCCACGAGATCGCACTCAAGCTCAAGGAGACCTGTCGCCTCCACGCCGAGTCGTTCAGTGTCGCCGAGCTCCGCCACGGTCCGATCGCGCTCGTGGAGAGTGGCTTCCCGATCATCGCACTCACCCAGGAGGACGCGACCCTGCCGCTCACGCATGATGCGATCACCCAGCTCGCGCAGCTCGGTGCGACCGTGCGCTCGACGCTCGATGCGCTCCCGCAGATCGCGAACGTTCACCCTGTGCTCGCGCCGCTGTGTCAGGTCCAGAGCTTCTATCTCGCCGTGCCGCACCTCGCAGCAGCGCGTGGCCACGACGCCGATGCTCCGGCTCACCTCCGCAAGGTGACCGAGACCCTCTGATGTTTCGTGGTCAGCGCGTCGCTTCTACATGACGATCCAGGTGCCCTCGAACGTTCCGCCGGAGGGGTATGTTCGTCGCTGCTACGCAGACGTGCCGGTCCCGAAGCGAAGCGGTTTCCCGCGTGACATGCTCAGCAGAAAGCAATCACGCGCCAGTGTATTGTTGGCGAGATGCACGTCTTAGTGGCCACGGTTTTAGGGCTGGCGGTGTCTGCGTGCGGGCGATCGGGATTCGACGTCGTGGGCGCTGCGAGTGACGCGGTGGACGGTCCGGGCGGTGATGGGCCCCCGGCTGTGAGCTGCGGCGCGTTGCCGACGACCTGCGGGCCGATGGAGAACATGCCGTGCTGCGAGAGCCCGGTGGTTGACGGCGGGATGTTCTACCGGGGCTACGATGTGGCCGGCGACGCGATGTACACGGACCTGAGCCGGCCGGCGACCGTGGGCAGCTTTCGGCTGGACAGATTCGAGGTGACGGTCGGTCGGTTTCGGCGGTTCGTTGCGGCGGGACAAGGGACGGAGGCGAATCCGCCGATGGCGGCCTCCGGTGCTCGCACCCTGAACGGGATGGTGAGCCAGGGTGGCTGGGACCCGACGTGGAATACGAGCCTCGCCGCGGATCCGACGGCACTTGTCGCGGCGTTCAAGTGCAACGCGACTTACCAGACGTGGACTGACACGCCGGGCGCTGGCGAGAACCTGCCGATGGTCTGCATCACCTGGTTCGAGGCGATGGCGTTCTGCGCGTGGGATGGCGGCTTCTTGCCGACGGAGGCCGAGTCGATGTACGCGGCGAGCGGCGGGAGCCTACAGCGGGCGTATCCGTGGTCGAGCCCGGCGGGCTCGACCACCATCGACTGTACGGTCACGAACTACGGCGGCACGAGCTGGCCGTCGACGGAGTGCGTGGGTGCTGGCGCGAACAATGTCGGCAGCGTGTCGCCTGCAGGCGATGGAGTGTGGGGCCAGGCGGACCTCGGCGGGAACGTGTGGGAGTGGGCGCTGGACAGGTACACGACTCCACATCCTGCGCCATGCATCGACTGTGCGAATCTGTTCGCCGGCTCGGACCGGGTGCTCCGCGGCGGCAGCTGCGTTAATGATGCGCCCCTCGTGCGGGCGGCCTCCCGCGGCAACAACGCCCCGTCCCTTCGCAACTTCCGTGTTGGTGTTCGTTGCGCGCGGGCTCTGTGAACGAGCACCGAGTCTCACGCTCGGGACGGTGGTTGGGCGCACAGGCAGCGCGGGCGTTTGCGATCTGGATCGGACTGGCCGCGCCGATCAGAACCGCCAGGTGTCGCCGAACCTACCTGCCGCGATCCCGCCGAACAGAACGATGCCACCCGGGCCAGGGGCCATTGCCGACTGCGAGCGCGGCATCGGTCCGACGACGGTGAGATCGGTCCAGCTCGTGCCGTCCCAACTCCACGTATCGCCAAGCGAGGAACCGTCGAAGCCACCGAACATCACGATCGTCGCGTGCACGGCATCGAACGCCATCGACGCGCCCGCGCGCGGCGGTGGTGACGTCGGTGCGACGATCTCGAGCCACGTCGTCCCGTCCCATTCCCAGGTATCTCCCAGGGATCCCGCTGTCGATCTGCCACCGAACATCACCACGCGCTGGCGGATGGGATCGTAGGCGGCGGCCGCGCCGCCGCGCATGGGTGGGGAGGTCAGCGGATTTCGCTGGGTCCAGCCGGTCGCGTCGAGCTCCCAGGTGTCGGCCAACGTGACCGCCGGGGAAATGTTGCCTCCGAACAGCACGGTTCGTTTGCGGGCTCCATCGTAGGTCAGGAGATTCGCGGCGCGCGGCGAGGGTGCCGGGGAAAGAGCTCGCTGGGTCCAGGCCGCTCCTCCCCACTCCCAGGTTTCCTGGAGGTACGCACCGTTGTACCCGCCGAACAACACCGTGCGTGCGCGCAGGCTGTCATGCGCCATCACCGTGCTCCGACCGGTGGGGCCCGTCGATGAGCGCATCGCCCACGTCGAGCCATCCCACTCCCATGTATCGGCCAGATAGGTGTCGCCGATCCCACCGAACAGGACAACCCGATCGCGGGCGACGTCGTACGCCATCCCATGTGCGTACCGCGCCGACGGGGGCGTCGCGGGCGCGAGGGCTTGCCACGTCGACGGCGGCGCGTCGGTCGACACGTCCATCGACACGTCCGTCGAAACGTCATCGACAACTACCGAGCCGTCGCCGTCGTACGTGCGGCCGTCGAACCCGAGCCGCCCGCACGCGGCGACGCACGCCAGGACGATGACCATTCGCACATCGGTGAGGATACCTCCGAAGGTGATCGATTCGTAGCCCGACATTGCAGACGAACGCCGCCGACATGCTGGTCGACCTGACCTGATCGAGTTAGCTGGTTAGCCCTTGGGTTTCCGCATGATGATCAGGTGCCCCTTGAACCTCCCATCGGGGTAGCCGAACCGGAACGTCAACGGACGCGTGGGCTGCGCTGCGTAGAGCGCGCGCCACGCCGGCGTGACCTCGCCGCCCGCCTTCATGTTCGATTTCGTGTACTCGCCGTGGGTCTCGTACTCGAAGCCGGCGGGGGTGCCGTACTTCGGTGGCAGCCCCGTCGAGTCGGAGACCATCCACGTCACGTGATCGATGAGGTACTTGCGCATCGTGGAGAAGTTGTCGAACGAGAGCAGGTAGCTCGCCGCCTTCGTCATCGCGGCCACGGTGCCCTTCTTCTCGAGGTGGCGGAGCGCGGCGGGGTCCGCTGCGAGGTGCTCGTCGTCGAGGTTCGCCATGATATGGCGATACACCTGCTCGCGCGCTTGTCCGATCTTGCGGAACCGCAGCTCGATGTTCGCGAGCTCGCGGTTGCGCTTGCCGACGTCCTTGATCGCGTCGATCCGTCCGAGATCCTCGTTCGTCAGATAGCGGAGCGAGCCATCGCTCGTGACCTGGAAGTAGCGGAGCGCCACCGGCTCGTAGCCGTGGATCGTCAGCGCCGAGAGCCCGAAGATCAGCTGCGTCGGCAGCTTCCCACCGCGCATCGCGCCGATCATGTTCATCGTGACCGAGAAGTTCGCGCGGTAGAGCGAGCGAAGCTCGGTCGCAACCGTGGCGAGCGAGGAGCGCAGCTGCTTGGCATCGAGGCGCGCCAGCGCGCGCGGATCACCGGCAGGCTCGAGAGACAGCGTCGTGATCTCATCAGCGTCTGGATAGACCGCGAGCGCAGTCGCGAGATCACCGCCGGCGAACGGATAGACGACGATCTTCGGGATCGTCGACGGGACGTTCGCCGCGAAGAACTCGCGCGCCTTCGCGAGCCAGCTCGCCTTGTAGTCGGCCTGCGCCGCCCTCACCTGCTTGCAATGCGCGGCGACGGTCGCGGCGTTGATCTGCGCGGGAAGGTCGCCTGCGGCGCACGCACCGACCACGAGCAGCGCTCTCGCCTCCGCGATGAAGTCATGCCCCGTGGTGTCGGCGTCCGCGCGCCCCGCCCACAGCCCGACGCTGATCCCGATCGTGACGAGCAAACGCATGAACGGAATCTGCCACATGCGAGTCGTTCGCAGGTGCGCGAGTGCGAAGAGTCCGGACGTCTCTTCGATTTCGGCGGTCACTCTCGGTCTGAAACTGTAATCGCGGTCGCGTGAACTCGCATTGACGCGAACGATTCTCGACGAAGAATCGCACTCCGAGTTGTTTGCACGAGATAACCCGGCGTTCCGCGACGAGAAAACCTACAGCGACACGGGCGCGCATGATGGCTACATGAGCCCCCATGGCACGAACCAAGACGATCGCGGCGATGGCGGGACTTCTCGCACTCGCTGCTACCGCCCAGGCCGCTGCGGCCACGTTCACGTTCACCCCCACAGCGGACGCACAGATCCTCAGTGGCGCCCCGACGACCACGTACGGCTCCACCGGTCAACTCAACGTCGATGCCTGGCCGCTCTCGCAGATGCTGATGCGGTTCCAGGTGTCCAACGTCCTTGGCACCGTGACCAGCGCGCGCCTGCGCGTCTTCGTCAGTGATCCGAGCATCGACGGCCCGCTGCTCTATCGCTCCACGGCTCCGTGGACCGAGTCGACGGTAACGTGGAATTCCCGTCCCGCGATCAGCGGCTCCGGCATCGGCAACCTCGGCGCCGTCAACAGCGGCACGTGGGTCGAGTACGCCCTGAGTGCGGTTGTCACCGCGAACGGCACCTACGACTTCGTCATGAGCGGCGGCTCGACGGACGGCTCGTCCTACCACTCGCGCGAGACGGCGGAGCAGCCGCAGCTCGTGATCGTCACGTCCACGACCACGACGCCACCGCCGACCACGCCGCCGCCGACCACGCCGCCGCCGACCACGCCGCCACCGAGTGGCTCGGCTGTCGACGTGACGCTGCAACCCGCGTCCGGGATCAGCGGCGTACAGCGCGTGAACTTCGCGGTGCCGCTGCCGAAGGGCAGGCTCCTCGACCCCGATCAGCTCCGCGTGATGACCGGCTCGACGGAGATCTCCGCCGCGCGGCGCGAGCTCGCGATCTATCCCGACGGCAGCCTCCGCAGCGTGCAGATCCAGGTCGACACCGCTGCAACGGCGCTGACGGTCCAGATCGGAACCGCTCCGACGAAGCCTGCGCTCGCGATGGTCCCGGTCGCGAACACGCTCGTCGCCGCCGACGGTACGCAGGGCCCCAAGGTGTGGGCGCGCATGCCCGCCGCGTGGCTCGCTGCCTCCGGTGTCACGGGACCGCAGGTCACCGAGGCCTCGGTCGAGGGCACGAACCTCGACGCGTTTGACAACGTCTGCAACTACGCGAGCAACGACGTGAACAAGTTCCTCTCGCTGCAGGCAACCAAGGACGTCTGGCTCTACGACCGCGGCACGACGCTGTATCGCGGCTACGCGCGGCGAGGTGATCTGACCACGCTCGCGTCGGCATACCGCGAGACCGCGATCTATCGCAGCAAGATCACCGGCACCGATGCGGCCACGCGGATCGGGGTGCCTGGTGCGGCCGACGACCTCAAGTATCACTACAACCAGAACCTCGCGATTCACTACCTGCTCACCGGCGACGACCGCTTCCGCGAGAGCGCCGAGGACATAGCGTCTCGCGTGCAGGCGCTGTGGAGCAGCCCAGGCTACGCTGGCGGCAGCGACTTCTGGACCGAGCGTCACGCCGGCTTCGGCCTGCTCGCGTATGTGTGGGCGCGGATCGTCACCGACGATCAGGGCGCGGCGCTCGAGACGCTCGCGAACGGCGCGGTCACCTCGTACATCACGATGCAATCGATCTACGCGACGAGCTACTCCGACTCGACGGCGCGCTGCTTCGCGCATACGCCAGCCGCCGCGGGGGAATCGTTCGCGGGCCAGTGGGGCTGCAGCCCATGGATGAGCGCGATCGTCGCCGACGCGCTCGATCAGTACGCGACCGAGACCGGTGGTGCTTCGGCAACCAACGCGCGCTCCTCGATCGTGAAGCTCGGCAAGGCGATCGCGACGCAGGGGCGTGACTCGTCGGGCAAGCCCTACTACTGGATGGGCGTCGGCAACCTCGCCGACGAGGTCGACCCGTACAACGAGCACTGGGGCGAGCCGGCGTACGTGGTCGCGATGGCGTACTTCCACGGCGGCAAGACCGACGCATCGCTCAAGACCGCGGCGACGCAGATGCTCGCGGGGCTCAAGAGCTACGGCAGCGTGCCGCACCTGCGCAGCTTCAACTGGCAGTGCCGCAGCGCCGTCGCAACGCCGTACTACCTCAGATAGAACGCCATCCCCGCGAGGGCGCCCGGGTGTACCGTGAGCCCATGAAGCGCGCCCTCCTCGCCCTCGTGCTCGCGGCCTGTGATGAAAGCTCGAGCGGCAGTCCCGATGCGCCGGTCGGTGGCGGCACCGATGCCGCGGTCGATGCGTCGATCGATGCGATGGGTTCGATGGGCTGCGGCCCCGCCGGCGCGGCGACCGGGCAGACCACCGAGACGATCATGGTCGGCGGCGTGGCGCGGACCTACCTCCGCGTCGTACCCGCCACCTACGATCCGATGCGGACGTACCCGCTGATCTTCGCGTGGCACGGCCGCACCGGCAGCGCGATGGGCGCTCGCCAGTACTTCGGGATGCAGACCGCCGTCGGTGACAACGCGATCGTTGTCTATCCGCAAGGCCTCACCGTCACCGCGGGCGATCCGAACGACACGGGTTGGATCCTCTCCGCCGCCGGACGCGACATCGCGCTGTTCGATGCGATCCAGACCGCGATGACCACGACGTACTGCGTCGGCCGCACGTACAGCATGGGGCACAGCTTCGGCGGCTACATGTCGAACGCGCTTGCATGCTACCGCGGTGGCACCTCACCGGGCCAGGTTCGCGCGATCGCCTCGATCGCGGGTGGTGGTCCGAACGGAACATGCGCGGGCGATCCGCTCTCGGCGCTGATCATTCACGGCATGAGCGACTCGGTCGTCCCGTTCGCGCAGGGCACCGGTTCGCGCGACCGCTGGCTCACCGACGCCGCATGCGGAACGACGACGCAGACGATCATGCCGTCACCGTGCGTCGCGTACGACGGCTGCACCGCGGGGCTCGCGGTCCGGTTCTGCCCGCACATGGAGACCGCGGGCGGCGGTCACGGCTGGCCGTCGTGGTCGGCTGGCGCCGCGTGGAAGCTGTTCCAGGACTCGCCGTAACTAGCGTCGGCGGCGGCGCAGCAGCACGAGGCCGAGCATCAGGAACGGCGCGAGCGCGCCGGCATCGGGCATCCCGCCCGCATCACACGAGCAGCCCGCCTGGATGTCGCCTTCGTCGGCACCGTTGGGCGGCTGGCAGCTACCGGCGGAGCAGACCTCGCCGCTGTCGCACAGGCCGGGGCCCGGCTCGTCGACCTGGCCATCGCAGTCGTTGTCGACGCCATCGCACGTCTCGCTCGACGGCTGGGGCGCGGAGCAGTTGCCCCACGATCCACCACCGCACGTCTCGCTACCGACCGCGCCACACGCGTTCGAGCAGCTGCGCTGGAGATCCTCGTCGGCCTGACCGTCGCAGTCGTTGTCGACGCCGTCGCACATCTCGCCGGTGGAGATCGTTCCGGCGATCGTCGAGAGCGCGGCGACCAGCTCGGCAGCGTTGTCGACCTGGAAGTAACACTGGTTCGGCGACGCCGGATCCGTGTTGTTGACGTTGCAGCCGGGGCGCGCGGTGTTCGCCGCGACCGCCATCCGGTTGAGCGCGGCGGAGTCGACCTCGGCGCCAAAGCCGACAACCCACGTCGTCACACCCTTGGCAGTGAGTGCCTCGACCGCAGGCGTGCCATCGAAGCGCGTCGCGGGATCGTACGGCGAGCACCACTGCCAGCCGTCGGTGATCAGGACGACGTGGCGCGGGCCCGCGGTCGATGCGAGCGAGGGCTCCTCGGCGGCGAGCTCGAGCGTCTGCGCCATGGGCGTGTAGTTGCCGGTCGTCGGGGGCGGCGTCGCGAGGGCGCCGAGGATCGAATCGCGGTTCGCGAGCGCGGGCGCGACATCGAGCCCGCCGGGCGAGCACTGGCTCGGCTTGGGGAACGTCATCAGGCCGAACTCCGCCTGGGCCTGGTATTGGCCGAGCACCTGGCCGATGCCGTTGACCGCGATGTCCCACTTGGTCGTGCCGTTGATCGAGCCGGTGACCATCGAGCTCGACTTGTCGAGGACGACCATCACCTTGGTGGCCGAGCAGGTGTCGGCGTCCACGGGCGCCGGCGCGAGGAGGAGGCCGGTCGACGTCAGGAGGGTGGCTGCGAGCAGGCGGTTCATCGTGCCGTCGTCGAGGAGCAACGACGATGCCAGCCCCACGTCGTCGACGAGCGGCGGATCTCCAGGGCTTGGCGATCCTCTGGCTACGCGAGTTGCCGGTCACCGCTAGGGTCTCGCAACCGGATCCGCCGCGAACGCTCGTGGGCAATTCACAACGTGCGCGGGATCAGGGCACGGTCAGGATGATCACGGCGCGCTTGTCGTCGCCGGTGAAGCTCGCCTTCCACACCTTGCCCGAGCGCTTGATCGTCAGCCGGACCGCGTTGCCCGATGGCGACGGCTCGTCCTTCGTGATCTCCCAGCCGTCCTTCTTCAGCGCCGCACGGACCTCCGTGACGACCTCGGCCCGCGCGCGCGGTACGTCGTAGATCTGGATCCGGCTCGCGCCGCTCTTGTCGCCCTTGGATGGCGGCTGCTTGGTCGACTTGCTGTCGCTCTGCTGCCGGGTCGCGTCCTTGGGGAGTGGGAACGGAGACTCGGCCGCGGGCACCGACTCGTATGGAACGACCTCGGGCGCTGCCTCGGCGACCGAAACTATCGTCCCCACGGCGACCACGACGGCAAGCAGGCTGCGACCCATGTCACGAAGTCTAGCCCACCCGCCTGCGCGCTGCCCCTGTTCCCTCTTGCCCGCCGCGCGCGGGGGTGGCTAGTGTCCGCCCGGGGGAATCCAATGCGTACGCTCCTCGTCTCGACGCTGTTTCTGACCGCTGTCGCCGCCTGCGGTGGCGACGATGCTCTCGATCTCGACACACCCGACAACTGCAATCCGCTCGGCGGATCGCGTTGCATCACGCCGTGGCCCTCGGCCGTCTACGAGGTCGATGATGCGGCCACCGAGACCGGCAAGCGCCTCGGCATCCCGGCCTCCACGCTGCCGACCAACATCGACGGCATCCTGTTCGACCCGACGCCGCTCAATCGCTTCGACGGCTTCTCGTCGTCCGCGCCGATGGTCACCGCGTTCTCGACGGGCGTCGATGATTCGAACCTCGTCAAGCACCCGAACTATCCGGCGAGCCTGACCGCCGCGAGCCCGACTGTCGTGATCGACATGTCGACCGGCGAGCTCGTTCCCCACTTCGCCGAGCTCGACGTCCGCGGCGCCGACACGCCCGCGAGCCAGGCCCTGTTCCTTCGCACCTCCAAGATGCTGAAGGGCAGCACGCGCTACGTCGTGGCGATCAAGAAGACGCTCAAGGCCAAAGGCGGTGGCGAGCTACCGATCTCCGACGGCTTCCAGGCGCTCGTCGACGGCACGAAGACCAGCCACCCGCTCCTCGAGGGGGTCCGCCCGCGCTACGCGGAGATCTTCGCCGCGCTCGAGGCCAAGGGCATCGCGAAGCCCGACCTCGTCGTCGCGTGGGACTTCACCACGCAGTCGCGCTCCACCGTTCGCGCCGATCTGCTCGACGCTCGCACCGTCACGCTCGCGATGGCGGGCACTGACGGCGCCACCCTCAACTACACCGCGACCGACATGGCGCAGGGCGACACCCGGATCGCTCGCCGCATCGATGGCACGTTCGACGCGCCGCTGTTCCTCTCGAACGAGATGGCCACGCGCTCCACCACGCTCCTCCGCGACGACGGCGGCAAGCCACGCGCGAGCGGCCTCTATCGCGTGCCGTTCACCGCGATCATCCCGCAGTGCGCGCTCACGGCACTCGGCCCGGTCCCGATCATGATCTACGGCCACGGCCTCCTCGGCACGGGCGCACAGGCCGCCTCGGGCGGAACGCGAAGCGCCGCCGCCGAGATCTGCGTGATCGCGATCGGTACCGACATGCGCGGCATGGCCGAGATGGACGTGACCAACGTCGTCAACGCGCTCAACGACGGCAACCTCGGTCACCTGATCTTCGACGTGCTGATCCAGGGAATGATGAACCACATCGCCCTCACCCAGATCGCGCGGGGCCCGATGACGCAGCGCCTGTTCCTCGACGGCACGCGGCAGCTAGCCGACCCGTCCAGGGTCTACTACTACGGCATCTCGCAGGGCGGCATCATGGGCACCACCGTCTGCGCGATCGATCCCGTCATCAAGCGCTGCGTCGTGCAGGTCGGCGCGATCAACTACTCGTTCCTCCTCGAGCGCTCGCGCGACTGGCCGCGCTACCGCACCACCCTCGTCGGCGCCTACCCCGACTCGCTCGACGTCGCCCTGATGCTGAGCCTGATGCAGCAGGAGTGGGACCGCACCGAGCCGACCGCCGTCGCCGACGTCATCACCGGCCAGGGCTTCCCGAACACGGGCCCGAAGCAGGTCTTCATGCAGATGGCGATCGCCGACGACGAGGTCTCGAACCTCGCGAGCGAGTACCAGCTCCGCACGATGGACATCCCGGTTCTCACGCCGTCGCCGTACATCCCGTGGGACGCGAAGACCTCCGCGGGCCCGGCGCAGAGCGGCATGGTGATCTACGACTACGGTCTCGGCGGCACGATCCCGTCGACGAACGAGGCGCCGCCCGACAACGATGTCCACGGCAACGTCCGCAACAAGAAGGCGACGACGGACATGATGAAGCGGTTCTACGAGACCGGCGAGATCGTCCAGATGTGCACCGCGCCCGGCAAGGGCTGCGACTGCACCGTCGCGAACGCCTGCGGCCCAGCGATCTAGAACAGATCGTCGACGCCGTACTCGGCGGCTTCCTCGGCCGCTCGCGAACCGCGCGGCGGCACGGCTGGGAGATCCGCCCACAGCAGCGAGAGGTCGAGCTCGATCGCGTCGAACGGCTCGGCGCGGACGCGGAGGTCTCCGTGATGGACCGCGAGCGTCAGCCACTTGCCCTCGTGCAGTCGCATGACCTCGAGGAACCGGCGCCGCGGATTGATCAACCAGACATGCGTCACGCCGGCGGCTGCGTAGATCGGCAGCTTGTCCGCGCGGTCCATTGCCTCGGTCGATACCGAGAGCACCTCGCAGATCCAATCGGGCACGAGCGTGAAGTACGCACCAGCGGGCACGGCGGACAGTCGTTCGCGCCGCCAGCCGGCGAGATCGGGAACGACGATGTCCGTGCCGAGGTGGAGCTCGGGCTCGTCGAGGATGATCCAGCCGCCAGGACCGCCCGAGCCGAGATCAAACGGTGGGCCGAGCAGGAAGCCGAGCTTCGACGCCGCCCCGGCGTGCGGGCCACCCGGCCGCGGCGAGAGACGCATGTCACCGTCGATGATCTCCGCGACGAGGTGCTCCGGTGCATCGAGCACGTCCTGGTAGGTCGCGCGGCGCTTGACGGGATCCGTCACAGGCGAACTCTACCAGATGCCTCCAACGTGCCAGCGTCGTACCTTCGCGCCGCTCGTTAGTTGGTCAGGCAGGAGCGTGAGCGCGGCTGGGTTGTTCAGATCGCGTCGATGTGGGCACCGGCGTGGCAAGGCAGCGTGGGCAGGGCCTCGGGAAGGAGTGCTGGTACGAAGCTCTCGGCTCCGACGCCCACGTCGCATCCAGCACGCGGCGTCACCCGGATTCGTGCGTCGTGCTCGCACCACTCACCCAGCGTAGAGCGCGAACAGGCAGAGGCTCCCGAGGCGAATGGGTTCGCAACTGTCACGCATTACGCGATGAACATCACTACGCGGCCTGAGGTAGCCACGGCTCGAAGCGAGTCCTCGAATGCCGACGCTCTCTCACCCAGCGCTCGCCTCGCAGAGAACTACAGCAACTGCCCATACGCGAAGCGCGTCGGTGAACGTCACCCGAGCGGTCGCGGGCACCGTCGCAACGCCTCGCGGATCAGCACATCGATCGTCGCGTCGCTACCCACGAGGGCAACGGCCTGCTCGACCGCCGCGCCCGCGATCGAGACCTTCCATCCCAGCCCGACGAGGGCGTCACGCGCCTGGATTCTCATCGCGACGGGCGCGAACTTCCTCGGACCACCAGCGTCGGCGCGCTGAGTGATGTTCGTGCCCACAGGGGCATGACGCTCGTTCGCGCCCGCGTGGGCATCGATGTCTCGTCGGAACGCGAACCGAAGCCCGTCGGGCGCCCGACCTTCGATCTCGAGTCGTCCGTCGTGATGCTGCGCGTGGTGACCCCAGCACAACGTGGTGAGGAGCCAGTCGTCGTGCCCACCGCCATCTGCCTGATGAACGATGTGGTGAACCTCGAGGTTCCGCTTGCTGCGGCACCCCGGCACGGTGCACCGATGGTGGTCGCGCGCCATGATCCGCGCGCGCTTCTTCGGCGTCAGCGTCGCCGTCCTGCGACCCGGATCGCCGTCGACCGAGCCGAGGTGCTCTGCATCGCACAGCGCCCGCTCGATCTCGGCCGGCTCGACCTCGGCGCGTCCGCCGGGGCCACTCTGCCAGCCGCGTTCGCAGTGCGAGCAGATCGAGATCTGCGCCGGTGTGCTCGATCCCTCCGGCGACACCCGCGCCCGCTCGAGCATGATCCGGAAGAACTCCGCCTCCTCGACGCGGTGCCCCATCTCCGCCTCGATCGCTGCCCTCAGCTCGCGATAGATCGCGATCGTCTGCGGTGGCAGCTCGACGCTGAACCGGCGCAGTCGAAGATCTGGATCGACGGGATCCTCGGGTCCGTCGCCCTTCTTGCGGCCCGACACCATCGCTTGCACGTCGCCGCACGTCTTGCCCTTGGCGGCAGCGATCCACTCCTCCTCGGTCTCGGGCGTCACGACGCGGGTCAGCTCCTTGACGTGCGAGTACTGGAGCGCCCCGTCCTCGAGCTCCGCCTCGAGCATCGGCAGCTCGGCCAGTGCCTGCGAGACGCGAAGTCGATCGCTCGCGACTCGCGGCTCGAGTCCGTGCGCGCGTTCCAGATACACGAGGATCGAGATGTAGCCGAAGTGATTACATAGCTGCAGCGCCTCGGCCTCGCGCAGGTGCCGTGCGTTCTCGGCGTCCCATGCACAGCGCCGCCGCGTCGCCGCCTTCATCTCACCGTGCAGCCGCACCCACGCAGGAACCTGCTCGCCGCCGGCCACGACACACTCGACACTCCTCTGATCGAACATCGCCATCTCCTCACCGCGCGCACCCATCACGCGCACTCTTCTCCGTACCACACGATTTTTCGGCGCTCTGTTTTGCTCGCTGCGTGACGAGCGCCGACGGATTCGACACGCAATCCATCCATCGCGCGAACCGTGCGCAGGCACGAGCGAATGACGTCTCGCGAGAGGTTTGAACGACGAGCGATCGATGCGACTCGCGAGCGCGCAGATCTTCCGTCAAGCGAAAACGTATTCCAGAGTTGATTCATCGGTCGATTCCTCGTCGGAAGAACGCGAATCTGCGAACGATGCTTCGATTGCGCTCCATCGAGAATCGATCGGCGTGTTCGATGGCAATGCGTGACCGCCGCGCGCCGGTGGTTCGCCCGTCGGGAGCTTCTGCCCGTTCGCGCTCTTCGCTGGGCGAGTCGCCGGAGCACAACGCCCGCCAGCTTCTCGGGATCAGTGTCCGTGAAGAAGTAGCCCCAGAGCATCAGCCCACCTTCAGCCCACCTAGCGGAGCACCTCGTTGCGGCTTTGCGAAAGAACTCGATGAGCGTGGCCTTGAGTGTCTTCAATCATCACTCCGGTCTCGACGAGGTCAGCAGCTTCCTGAGGAGACCGACCTCGAGCCGGACTGCTTTCGCCTTCTGCGTCGGACTCCAGCTCGAAACCACGTCAGCGTCCCAGATGAGACGACGCCGTTCCTCCTCCCCGAGCTCACCATCAAGGATCGTGAATGCTGCGGTCCGCAGGGTGGACGCCGGCAGCGCGGCGCATGACTCGTCGGGCTTGAAGATCACGTCCCACTGACCGTGTGTGCACGCGACGAGAACTTCCCATCGACTGCCCTCGATCTGCTTCGGATCGCCCAGGACATCGAGCTCGAAGAACAGCTGCCACTCGCGTGGCGGCTTGAACGACCGGAAGTGCCAGCCAGCCAGAGCGGGCGCTTCCTGGATCAGCAACTTGGCGACCTCGTTCTCGGCCGGATCGTCCGAGCTGGGAGAGATGGCCAGAAACTGCTCCTCTTCGCCGAAGGGCCCGATCTCCCAGGCTACCTCGCCGACCACGCCCAGGATTCGCATGTTGATGGCGGCGATCAACGGCGGATCGATGTTCTTCGGCATGAGGCCAACCTGGTTGGCCGTAAACCACTTCCAGAACTCGCGACGCTTGCTCTTCACGTTGCCTCGCTAGAACGGATCACCTGCGCCGTACTCGGCGGCTTCCTCGGCCGCCCGCGAACGGCACGACCGGAAGGTCCGCCCACAGCTACGAGCCGAGCTCCTCGATTGAGCTGCAGCGAATCGAATCGTCGCGCTACTTCCTCTTGGCGGCGGTCTTCTTGGCCGCAGGCTTCTTCTTCGCCGCAGGCTTCCTCTTCGCCGCGGGCTTCTTCTTCGCCGCGGGCTTCATCTTCGCCGCCGGCTTCTTCGCGGCGTGCCCGGTCGAGAGGATCTCGGTGAGGAGCTGCTTGACGAGGCCCTTGGGCGCCTGCGCGCGGTAGCTCTCGTCGATCCACTCCTTGAACATCTCGACGGGGATCGGGCGCCCCGGCGGCGGCGTTGCCGTGACCCAGCCGCTCTTGCCGAGGCCGTACGGCGTGGGCTGCGTGAACGGGAGCATCAGCGCGACCGTGGAGGACTGCGGCAGCTTGCAGCCGATGCTGAACGGATCGCCCGCCATCGTGAGGTACGCGAACGTCTTGTCCTTGACCGCGAGATCCGCGTGACCGGGCCACGGGCTCTTCGTGTGTGCGCCGGGATAGGCGAGACCGAATGCGCGCAGCTCCTCGAGCGCTGCGTCCGACGACGATGCTTTGCGTGCCATACGCGGAATCCTAGTCGAAGACGGGCTCCACACGGTCGTACTCTGTGCGAGCCTGAGAGTGCCTGGCGCACTGACTGATGCCGAAGAAGCCCCCTTCCGAGCACACGCGCCTCCTTCGCGCGTTCGAGGTCCCGCCGACGAAGCAGGGCACGGCGGCGACCCTCGCGGCCGGGTTCGGCGCAGCGGGGATCCTCGGGCTGTCCGTCGCGTTCGTGCCGGCGGCCGCCGTCGTGCTCGCGGTCGGAACGTTTGCGATCAGCGATCGGCGCGTGATCTCGAAGGGGCTCAAGGAGCTCGACAAGTGGGGGTTCCCGATCGAGGGCTACCGCGCGTGGCTGCTCGCCAAGGAGCCGGCGTTCGACATCGATCTCCGTCGCGAGATCGACATCGACATGATCATCACATCGTGCGCGGCGATCGATCCCGCGATCACCGTGCGCCGCATCAGCAAGGTCAGCTTCCGCGTGATCACGCGGCGGATCGCGTTGCCCGGCGTCAAGGACGGCGATCCGCCGATCCACCTCGGTGATCGTCGCCTGCTGCGCGAGCTCTACGAGCGGATGCTGTCGCCATTGCATGCGGACATCGGCATCGCGAGCATGCGTATGGGCGATCGTGAATCGCTGCCCACGGTGGTCCCCGTCAACATGGCCGGCGACGACGGCGCGCCCGCGATGCTCGGCATGGGTGCGTTCCGCGAGCCGGCGAAGGCCGCACCGCCCGCGCTACAAGCGCTCGTTCACGGCGGCGCGACGTCGCTCAGCCTGACCGAGGGGACGCGCAAGCTGCCGTTCCGCTCGGAGCGCATTCTCCACGCGGCGGGCCGCTCGCCGGCAGGTGTCGGGACCGTCCTCGCGATCACGGCGGGCGGCGCGATGTCGGGCGTGCAGTTCGGACCGATCGGCGCCGGTGCGGGTGCGATCGTCGGCTTCATCGCTGGAGTCGCGGCAGCGATCGCGAACAACCGGCGCAACGTACGAGTCGTGTCATCGCTCGTGGCGTGGCACGGCTTCGAGATCGACGGATACGACGACTGGCTGATCGCCGGGCGACCGCTGTTCGATCTCGAGCTTACCGAGCCGATCGATCGCGATGCGTTCAGCACACAGGCGCGTGCGATCGAAGCGTTCTCGGGCGAGGCCCAGACCACGGTGCGCTGGGTCACCGAGATCACGTGGCTCGAGGAGACGTTGGTCCGCGTCGAGACCCGGCCAGCACTGATCCAGCCACAGAGCACCCGGATCCGAGCGTTCTACGGCGGCAGTCACGTGCTGTTCCAGCAGTTCCTGACCTCGGTCCTCATCCCGCTGCACGGGCGGACGCGAATCAGAGCCGTCCACATGGGCGGCTACGTCGAGCGTCGAATCTAGCGGCCGTAGTGGCCGACGGCCGTGTTCGCAGCAGCGACGCTGGCGGCACTCTGGCCACCTTGCTGCACCACGTGCGCGGCCTCGTGCGCGAGCACTTGATGCCCGCCTGCCGGGGCCGGACCGAAGTGCACGTCGGAGCCGCTCGCGTACGCCTGCGCATTTGTCTGCGGAGCCACCGACGCCGACTGCGTGCGGGGTAGCCCGAGATCGAGCATGGGTCTCGTCTGAGTTGATAGTCCGGCCATGGGATAGCCACATTACCACACACGTGTGTTTCGACGGATCTGATTTTTCTCAGGGCTTGCCGTTCGCGGCCTTCTCGGCCTCGTCGATCTTCATCTCGACCTCGACGACATGACCCTTGTCGAGTCCGAGCCGCATCTCGCGAAGTGCCTGTCGCGCCTCGTTGACGGTCATCTTCGACTTCGCGATCTCGACGCAGATCAGACACATGTCGATATTGTAGATGATCGGGGAAGCATTGGCAGGGTCGTCCGCGTAGGGGCTTGGCAGACCGCCGGACGCGACGCATGATGTCGGGCAGTGAGTGAGCTCCCTCCCTGTGGCATCTACCGCACCGTGAAAGCGATCGGCGGCGTCGAAGCCGGTCGCTTCGTGTACTTCCACAACCACGGCAATCCCGGCCCTGGCGTGTACTTCCCCGAGTCGTGGGCACACAACCGGGCCAAGTTCTCCGAGAACGGCACGACCGTTCCCGACAACTTCGATCCGAGCGCGCTGCATCCGCTGCCCAACGAGGGCTTCTACCGGGTGACGGCCCCGTTCTTCTGCTGCGAGAAGAAGTGCACGAAGTTCGAGCCCGACTGCCTCGTGCAGCTCGGCTACAACGGCGCCGGCAACGCGCTCGTGTTCATCCCCGAGCTTGGTGCCACGGGCATGCACATCCCGGAGCGTGGCTCGCTCGTCGATGACGTCCAGCTCAAGAACCTCGCGGCGCTCAAGGTGCCCGAGCGCGAGGGAGGCAGTCCGAAGATGGACCTGTCGCTACCTCGCGGCATGATCGTTCACTAACGTCCGCCGCGATCGATCGTCGCGAGCTCCTCGGCGTCGAGCTCGAGGCCCGCGAGATCGAGGTCGTCCTGCATGTGCACCGGATCGCTGGTGCCAGTCAGCGGCAGCATCCCGACCTGCTGCGCGAACCGGAACACGATCTGCGACGGGTTCTTGCCGTGGTTCTTCGCGATCGCGATGACTTTCGGATTCGCGAGCACGTGGCGGTTCGCGGTCAGCAGCGAGAAGCCCTGATAGATGATGCCGTGCTCGTCGCAGATCGCACGCACCTCGCCGTCCCATTTGCGATCGGCGTAGCAACGGTTCTGCACGAACGCGAGCGGGATCGCGCTGAACGCGACGAGCTCGACGAGCTGTACCGCGCTGACGTTCGAGACGCCGAGGAGCTTCACGCGGCCGGAGCTCGCGATCGCCTCCATCGCGCGCCACGCCTCGTGGTCCTCGGCGCCGAGGCCATCTCGCTGCGACGGACCGTGGAGGACGAGACTCTCGAGCGTCGCGACGCCGAAGTGCTCGAGGGAGCTCGCGAACGACTGGGCGACCTGATCGGCGATCCGCGCCGCGGGGTCGTAGGGCAGCCGCTCGTCCTGGCCCTCCTTGAACGTGAACTTGGTCTGGAGGAACAGGTCCTCGCGACGGATGAAGCCCTCACGCAGCTTGTTCTGCACGGCCTGGCCGACGGCCTGCTCGTTGTAGTGCTTGCGCTGGTTCGCGGTGTCGATCCCCCGGAAGCCCGCGTCGAGCGCGTCGTTGACGAGACCCTCCGTGCGGTCCTCTTTCCAGGCCGTTCCGTACAGAAAGCGCGGGACCCGGACGCCCCTCACGTTCATCGTCATGCTGCGCATCCTACGCTCGCGGGCGTGACGGTGTAGATTCGCTGCGTCGTGTTCACCGAACGCTTTGATCGACTGGCCGCTATCCGCGGCGACACCGTGAAGGGGCTCCCGGTAACGGCGTGGGCCGCCAACCTCGACGACCTCGATCGCGATCTCCTTCTTCGCGCTGCGATCGAGGCGACGCGCACGCTGATCCTCCCGGAGTGGGAGAGCAAGCGTGGCGAGGATCGGCGACCGCAGCTCGCTCTCGAAGCAGCCGAGGCGTGGATCGCGACCAAGAGCGCCGACTCGATCGCGAACGCGAAGGTGGTCGCGAAGGACTGCACCGCCGCGCGCAACGAGACGTTTGGCTACGATCATCGGATCCCCGAAGCGGCGCGCGCGTGCGCGTGGGCCGTCGGCGCGAAGGACAACGAGCACATCTGGGACTGCTTCACCGCGATCGAGGGAGAGCTCCTCGCGCGCATCCAGCTCGTCGCCGAGTATCACCGCGCACCGGAGCAGCGCCGCGCGCTCCTCGCCGTCCTGAAGAACGTCCTCGAGCCCAAGCAGGAGGCCGCGGCGCCAGTGCAGACCGGGCCCGTGCCCTACTCCGCGAGTGGCAGCTTTGTCGTCGGCCAGGAGCTCACGCACGTGAAGTTCGGCAAGCTCGTCGTCACGGCGCTCAGCGGCAACACGATCGACGTCACGCTCGAAGACGGCACGACCAAGCGCCTCGCTCACAAGCCGAAGTGATCACTTCGGCGTGGCGAGCTTCGTCGGCGCCTTCGCCGGCGCAGCGAGCACCGCGGCACCGAACTTCTCGTAGTTCGCGAGCCACGCAGCGGCGTTGCGGATGTAGCGACCGGTGCCCGCGGTGTCCCACTTGTTCGACAGGCGCGTGAAGCCACCGTCGACGAGCAGGCGCTTGCCGCGGCTCTCGTACGCGGCGGTGACGAGGTTGCCCGCGGAGCCGTAGATCACCGGCGTCATCGCCGAGCCGGCGGGCTTCACGGTCGCGACGGTGACTCCCTCGTAAACCGTCTCGACCCCGGTCGACAGCAGGTGATCCTTGACGATGCCGGGCTTGCCCGGACCCGATGAGATCGTGACGGTCTGGTCACCGGGAAGGTCGCCCTTGATCCGCGCGTCGACGAGGATCGACGCGAGCCGATCCGCATCGGCGTTGCACGGGTCGTTGTCTCCCCACAGATAGACGCCGTGGCCCTCCTCGAAGTACGCCTTGATCACCTTGTGATGCTCGGCCGTGAGATGGACGGTGTCGTCGCAGCTCGAGATCAGCCAGAACTGGTTCGACTTCGCGAGCAGCTTCGCGAGCTCCTTGGGCTCGGGCTCCTTGAACATCCGAACCACGTTGAAGCCCTTGAGCTTGACCGCGTCGCGCGGCCCATCGAAGCCGATGCCGTACTGCGCGCCGTAGTAGTCGATCACGAGGATCGTCTGCCCATCGAACGCGCCATCGACCGCGAGATCGAAGTGCGTGCCCTGCGCATTGCCGAAGTCGTCGCGCGCGATCTGCGCCGGCTTGGTGTTGCCGTTCGCGGTGCCAACGCCGCGGCCTCCCGGCGGAGCGCTCGTGGGCTTGTCCCTGCTGCTGCGGTCACCTGCCTTGGCCGGCGCGGACTCCGACGCCGGCGCCGCCGCTCCAGCCGCCTCCGCGGTGGGGGCGTTCTTGCCCGCCTGCTTGGTGTACTGGGCCGCCGCGGTGCCCGCCGAGGCAGTGACGATCATCAGGGAAACAAGGACGCCGAAGTTCCGCATCTGACCCTCTAACGCACCAGCCGGCGAAAGATGACGCGAATTGACTCCGACCTTATCCGACCCGCTTTCCGCGGGCTGGGTCGGAGTGCTTTGTTCGGGGAGGGGGTTGATCTCTGGGGTAGCGGGTCGATTCATCGGTGATGTCCAACCACGTCGCCTGCGGAACCTGCCAGCGCTCCAATGATTCCTGGCGGAAGCACTGCGGAAACTGTGGCAGCGGGCTCCCTGGTGGATGCGGGAGCTGCGGCACCGTCAACCAGGCCGACGACCGGTTCTGCGGTGGATGTGCGCATCCCCTCCGCGTCGTGGTCCGCGCCGTGGGCTCGTCCTCGGGCATCCAGATGCAGCCCGTGACGCAGACGCCGAGCTACACGTCGACGATGCCGATCAGCCTCGAGGACCTGCTCCCGATCGCGCAGTGCTCGAGCTAGTTGCACTCGCTGTCAGTGCTGTCGACGAAGCCGTTGCAGTCATCGTCGACGCCATCGAAGCAGGCGATCTCCTTCGGGCGGCACTTGAGGGGCCGCGTGCGAAGGAGCGTCCGAATCCGGTACTTGTGGAGCAGCATGTCGATGCGGCCCGGTGTGACGAGAAGATCCGCCATCGGCAGGTAGTCCATCGTGTTCGGCACGAAGTCGATCGGCGGCCGCATCGCAGACCACTGCCGATCGTCCCAGTGGAACAGCTCGCGCTCGCTCGCGGCGATCACGTCGTCGGTCGCGCTGCCCGAGAGGAACTGCAGGTCGGCCGTCGCCTCGACGACGTCGTCGGTCCACGTCGCGCCATCCCAGCGATGGATGTGGCCGTTGTCTGCGACCACGAACACGAGGTTCGGCGTGATCGCGACGACGTTGTTGAGCCGCGTGGTCGTGACGAACGGCGTCGGACCGGTGCGCGGCACGGGGGCCCAGCGGGTTCCGTTCCAGCGCCACAGCGCGTCGCCATTCAGGTCGGGCAACGTCACCGCGTAGATGTCATCGGGTCCGCTGCCTTCGGCACCCAGCACGTGCGTGCCCGACAACGTGTGGTTGGTCCACGTCGAGCCATCCCAGTGGAACGCACCGCTGAGGCCGAACGCCCACAGGTTGTTCGGACCACTGCCCCACAGTTTGGTGAGCGCGACCAGCGGCGAGACCGAATGCTCGGCCCATGTCGATCCGTTGTACTGGAACACGCGGCCGTCCTGCGCGCTGACCCAGACATCGGACGCAGAGCTTCCCCAGATCGAGGTCGCGCCGACGGTGCCCAGCGGATCGATCATCAGCGCCAGGTTCCACGCCGTGCCGGTGTAGTGGAACACCTCGCCCTTGACGGTCGCCGTCCACATGTTCGTGGCGCCGGAGCCCCACATCGCGCTGTTCTGCGTCGCCGCGAACGGATCGGGGAACGGCAAGCTCTCGAACCTGCCGAACGCCTGGCCGCGATAGCGGTACGCGAGGTTGAGCGTCGACACGGCGACGACCTCGATCGCGCTGAAGCTGACGAGGCCCGAGATCGCGGCGGTTCCGGTCGGGCTCTGCGCGATGCTCGTCGTGTCGACCCAGCCCACGCCGTCGAAGTGGCGCATGTTGCCGCCGGCGGTAGCGACCCAGGCGTCGTTCGGCGCCGACGACGCGATGTTGTTGTAGATCTCGCCGGCCGCGCGCCAGGTGGTCCACGCCGTGCCATCGAAGTGCGCGATCACGCCGTTCGATGGGGAGGCGCTATCGTGGCCGAGCGCCCAGACATCGTTGGGCGCGTTGACGTCGAGGAACCGGATCTTCGCGTTGGTGAGAGTCGACGGTGACCACTGGGTTCCGTTCCAGTGCATCAGCTCCCCGCTCAGCAGGGATGTTTCGGTCGCGACCCAGACGTCGTTGGCGTTGCTACCGCGGATCGCGATCGCCTTCTTGTTCAAGGTCCCGAGCTCCGACCACTGCGTGCCGTTCCACGTCAGGATTCCGTTTGCTGTCGTGGCGACGAACACCGCGTTCGCATTCGCAGCCCAGAGATCGACGTAGTCGGCCGCCGGGACGCCCATCACCTTGTTCCACGCGGCACCGTTGAACTGGAGCAGCACCGCCGGGTTCGCGGAGCTGTCGCCCCTGCCGACGACCCAGACGTTGTTGGTCGCGATGCCCCACACGGCGATCAGGTCGTTCGTGACGTTGGTCGGCCACGGATTCCAGAACGCGCCCTCGTAGCGGTTCGCGCGACCGTCGGTGCCGACCGCCCAGTGGTCCGCTGCGCTCGCGCCACCTACGGCGAGCGCGACGACGTTGTTGAGCGCCTCGGGGTTCCAGCCGAACCGCGAGCAGTCACGGATCGTCAGACCGCAGGTATCATCGCAGCCAACGGTGCCACCATCGAAGCCGATCGAGACGCACGTCTTGTCAGTCGCGCCGTCGCACAGCTCGGGCCCGTTGATAATGTCGTCGCCGCACTCGCCGCCGGTGCACGCTCCGACCTCGAACGTGCAGATCGAGGTGCAAGCGAGTCCCGTGGCCTCGTAGAACCCGGCGTCGATGCACGACTTCCCACCGAGGTCCGTCGAGTCACAAGCCTCGGCGCCATTGAGATAGCCATCGCCACAGAACCAGAGCTCGCACGCACCACCGCGGCACGTGCCGGGTGCCTGGTCGATGAAGCAGTCCGCTTCCTCCACGAGGTCCAGACACGCGGCGAGCTGCTCGGGTCGCAGACAGCGATCTCCTGCGCAGGTCGAACCCGCGGGACAGAACTTGTCGTCGCCGCAGCTGACCGAGTTCGTCTGCACACAGCTCGCCGTCGCGGCCAACATCAGACCGGCCACCAGCCACGAAGCTCGAAGCATCACCTCCATCGTACAACGGCGATGCGCGCTCGGCCGTCGTCCGGGTGACGAGTCCACGTGTGGGTTTCCGCACACGGTGTAGACTGCTCCCGTGCACCGCATCGCCCTGGCCATCACCGCAGCGGGTTGCGGGGCGGTCACGTCGATCGAGGTCGCCAGGCCGGCGGCCGTGACCGCGACCGATCTCGCGCCGCCGTTCACCCTGCCGTCGCACGAGGGCCAGACGGTGACGCTCGGAGACGCCCTCGAGGCCGGGCACGTCGTGCTCGTCTTCTATCGCGGCCACTGGTGACTGTGGTGCAAGCACCAGCTCGGTGAGCTGGCCAGAAACCTCGAAGCCTTCCGCGCGCGCGGCGTGACGCTGCTCGCGATCAGCCTCGACGAGCCCGCCGCATCACGCGCGTTCGCGAGCACGTACGGCATCAGGTTTCCGCTCCTCACCGATCGCGAAGGAGCGACCTCGCGCACGTACGTCGGCATCGACGCGACGGACACGCCCATCCCCGGCATCG
The DNA here is from genome assembly GCA_031421915.1 of Myxococcales bacterium. Taxonomy (GTDB): domain Bacteria; phylum Myxococcota_A; class Polyangia; order Haliangiales; family Haliangiaceae; genus JABFXX01. Next base: position 65,661 of record JANOPP010000654.1, read on the forward strand.
TCGTGATCCGGCACGACGGTCAGATCGTGTTCCGACAGATCGCCGAGGAGAAGGATGATCGGCTGACCGCCGCGCAGCTGCTCGCGACCGTCGATCGCACGCTCGGTCTCGGCGCAGATGTACCGGCCGCGCGCACCGGATACGCCGTGCTCGAGCGGCTCCAGCTCCGGTTTGCCCTCGGCGGTGGTCGCGGCGATGTCGTCGCGACCGAGGACCGCCGCACGATCGCCGTCGCCTCCGGGAGCCTCCTCGTCCCGCTCGGTCGCCGGTTCCTGATCGGACCGTCGCTGCGCTACGAGACCTTCGACGCGCCGCTCGATCTCGATGTTGCGGTCGTCCTGCGCGCGCCGATCCTCGGCGACGCCGCGGCCCTCGAGCTCACGGTGCTCGGCGGCTACACTCCGTGGGGCGCCCAGGACTGGAACGCCGGGGTCCGCGCCGGTGCGTGGGTCGCGCTCGACCCGCGGTGGGCCCTCCAGCTCGAGGCCGGTGCCTCGGCGCATCGCCTCGGTGCAGCCGCCGGGAGCACCACGGACATGACGATCACGTTCGGTGTCTCGCGCCTCATCGACATCCACTGACCCGGTTTATCCTCGGACGATGCAGTTCCCTCGCGCCGGGGTGGTGCTCGCTGGTGTCCTCGCGAGCGCGACGGCCACCGCGGATCCGAGCGAGCGCACCGATCGTGAGCGTGTCTATCACGCGATCCCGTCGGTCGCCGGCGGGCTGCTCTACCTGGGCTTCGAGATCGGGATCAAGGGCCGGATCATTCCGGACGAGTGCCGGTGGTGCGAGTCCAACCGCTTCGACACGGCGGTGCGCAGTGCCTTGCGCTGGGATCGCGTGCAGACGGCGAACGCGCTCAGCAATGTCACCGGCTACCTCGGCAATCCGGCGTACGCGGTCGCGTTGCTCCTCGCGAGCAATCGCGGCGACTGGCGGCGTACGTACGACGACGTCACGCCTGTGATCCAGGCTGGCGTCGTCACCGGCGTGGTCAACTGGATCGGCAAGGCGATCGCAGTCCGGCGGCGCCCGTTTGCGCTGTTCAAGGCGGAGCCCGTGCGCGCGAAGCACGACTACGACACGTCGTTCTTCTCGGGCCACACCGCGCTCGCGTTCACGATGGTGACGTCGTCAGCGACGGTCGCGCACCTCCGCAACTATCGCTCGGAGGCCGCACTGTGGATCGGCGGGCTCACGCTCGCGACCGCGACCGGCTACCTCCGGATCGCGGGGGACGCGCACTACGCGACCGACGTGATCACCGGAGCGTTGATCGGCGGCGCGATCGGGATCGCGATCCCGCTGTTCTTCCACCACAGCGCGCTCACGGACGAAGCTCCCGTCCCACGCCGGCTCTCCGACGAACAGCCGGTGATGTTCTCGCTCGGCAGCGCCTTCTGATGTCGGCGTGATGTCGGAGCGACGCCGCGCGTGCCGTATCAAGAGGCATGGTGCACGCGGGGCTTGTCGCGCTGGTCGTCCTTCCTGGCTGTCGGATCGGGTTCGATCCGATCGAGAGCGGTCCCGATGGTGGCCTCGCTGACACGGTCTTCACGCACACCTGCGAGCCGGGGAAGGAGTGCCTCGTCGACTGCGGGCTCGCCGCGACCTGCCTGGTCGACTGCAACGGCGCCGCGACCTGCGAGGTGAGCTGTCCGCCTTCCGAGTGCTACGTCACGGGCTGCCGCGCCGATCGATCGTCGACCTGTGGTGTCACCTGCGGCGAGGACGGCCTGCCGTCGCACCTCGGATCGACCGCGACCTGCCCCTGACGCCGGCCCGAGTTCATGGCAGGGTGCGCGCGTGACCGCGCCGATCACGGGAACCACCCGCGTGACCTGCCCGACCTGCGGGCTGCCGCACGACTGCAAGCTCGTGCAGAGCATCAACGCCGAGACCAATCCGGCGGCCAAGCAACAGCTCCTCGAAGGCGAGCTCAACGTGCTCGTCTGTGACTGCGGCCGTCGCACGCACCTCGCTGCCAACGTCCTGTTCCACGATCCAGCCGCCGACTACTTCTGCCAGGTGTGTCCCGGCGGCGAGGCCGCGATGGACCAGGCGGCCGAGGCGTTCCGTGGCTCGGGTGCCGACGGCACGCAACGGATCGTCCCGTCGCTCAACGCGCTCGTCGAGAAGGTGAAGCTCCTCGACGCCGGCCTCGACGACTGGGCCATCGAGATGGCGAAGGTGCTGCTCCTCGCGTCCACCCCCGAGCAGGATCTCGACCGCGTGCTGCTCTTCGATCGCGTCGATCACGAGCACCGCGTGCTGCACTGGATGCTGTTCGACTCGACCGGGAGCACGGCAGAGAGCGTCGCGAGCCCGCTCGGTGCATACGCAAAGCTCGCGTCGCGCACCCACGGCAAGCCCGGGATGCACGAGCTCAGGGTCGACCGCGCCTGGGCGCTTGAAGCAGTCCGCACGATGATCACCGGCGCGAACTGACTGTTCCAGCCCTGCGGATGCCGGGTTCGGCGCCGCGGGGTACGGTGACCGGATGCCGTCTCTCCGCCTCGATATCTGGTCCGACATCGCGTGCCCGTGGTGCTACGTGGGCAAGCGGCGGCTCGAGTCCGCCCTCGCGACGTTCCCGCACGCCAAGGACGTCGAGATCGTGTGGCGCGCCTTCGAGCTCGACCCGTCCGCCCCGCGGATCGCCGAGGCCGGCCCCGGCTACGCCGAGCGCCTCGCGAAGAAGTACCGGACAACCCCGGCGAAGGCCGAGGGGATGCTCCAGCAGATGACCACGACCGCCGCGGCCGATGGCCTCGAGTTCCGGTTCGACAAGATTCGTCCCGGCAATACCTTCGACGCTCATCGCCTCGTCCACTTCGCGCACGAGCAGGGTCGCCAGGGCGCGATGAAGGAGCGGCTGCTCCGCGCCTATATGACGGAGGGCCAGCCGATGGGCGACCTCGACGTCTTGACGACGCTCGCCGGCGAAGCCGGGCTCGACACCACGGCAGCGCGCGCCGTCCTCGACTCCGATCAGTTCGCCACGGATGTCCGCGATGACGAGGCGCTCGCCCGCGAGCTCGGTATCTCTGGCGTTCCGTTCTTCGTCCTCGGTGGCAGGCTCGGGGTCTCCGGTGCCCAGCCCGCCGAGGTGCTGCTCGGCGCACTCGAACGTGCGTGGGCAGAGCTCCCGACCACCCTCGAACCGGCCTTCGCCGAGGGTGCCGCGTGCGGCCCCGACGGGTGCGACTGAAGCGACTGTAGCGACCCCGACAATTCCCACGTTGCCGACGGGGACGGCGGTTCCTAGGAACTCCCCACCCGTGGCTGATCCAGCTTCCGGTGCGAGGGAAGTGCTCGAAACCGGCCGGCTCTGCCTCTGGCATGACGGGTGCTCCAGGGAGAAGGCATGAAGACCATCCTCCTCATCACCACGGTCGCCGCTCTGGCGTCGCCGGCGTTCGCTGGCAAGGCTCGCTCGACCACCCCGTCCACCCCCAAGAAGAACGTCATCGGCGAGATCAAGAAGGCGCCCGAGGCGCCGATGCCGAAGATGAACTTCGGCGAGTCGTACATCCTCGGCGGGCGCGATTCGGCGCAGCCGACGGTTGCCGACCAGACCCAGGACGCGAAGAGCGTCACCGACTCGCAGGTCGGCAAGGTCGTTCACGAGCGCGTCGAGGAGCTCGAGTACTGCTGGCTCCGCCTGCCCGCGTCCAAGCGCGTGGCGACGTCCGCGACGCTTCACCTCGCGATCGAAGCATCGGGCGCCGTTGCCGGCGTGACGATCGACGGCGTGCTGCCCGCCGGCATGGGCAAGTGCATCACGGCCGCCGCGAGCAAGTGGACGTTCCCGTCGGCCGATAGCGGCTGCGAGATCGAACACGGCATCGCGATGGGCATGAAGTCCGACACGGTTCGCTAGCTGACGCGCTGCCTCGTTCGACATCGGGCGTGAGAGACTCGCCCGGGGTCTTAGGAGGTAACGTGACGACACGTACATTCATTGGGATGGTCTTCGCAGCCGCGGTGGTGACCGCGGGCTGCGGCGGCGACAAGCGCACGACGACCGGTGACGGTTCGGGCGCAGCGCCGAAGGTCTCCAAGGACACGCCGAAGGGTCTCGACCTCCGGTTGTCCAACGGCAAGGCCGGCGCGCCCGCGTACGATCGCAACAAGCTTGCGGCCGCGACGAAGCTCGCCGATGCCGACGTCAAGGCCGTGCTCGCGCGCACCAAGCCACTCGTCGCCGACCCCGCGGACAAGCAGGCGTTCGCGATCCGTCCGACCTCGCAGCCTGCACCGCGCACCGGCGACACGATCACGACGACATTCCCGCCCCCTGCATCGACGCTGCTCCCGCCGACGCCGACCGATACCGGCAAGGACCTGCGCGTCCTCCGCTACATGCCCGAGGGCAAGGTCCCGATCGCTCCCGAGCTGACCGTGACGTTCAGCCAGCCGATGGTCGCGGTCACCTCGCAGGATGATGCGGCCGCGATCCAGCCGGTGAAGCTCACGCCGCAGCCGGCCGGCCGCTGGCGCTGGATCGGCACCCGGACGATCGTGTTCGATCCCGAGGTCCGGTTCCCGCAGGCGACGACGTTCCGCGTCGAGATTCCGAGCGGCACCAAGGGCATCTCCGGCGCCGCGATCAAGGAGCCAACGACGTTCTCGTTCGAGACGCCGCCGCCGAAGATCATCTCGTCGTATCCCTACGAGAGTCAGCCGCAACGACTCGACGTCCCGATGTTCGTGACATTCGACCAGCGGATCGATCCGAAGGCCGTGCTGTCGCGGATCCAGGTCAAGGCCAACGGCGGTACGCCCTACGGGCTGCGCCTCCTGGATGCGGCCGAGCTCGCGAAGGACAAGGACCTCGAGCGCCGCGTCGCGACGGCGAAGACGGAGGAGGCCGACGGCCGGTGGATCGCGTTCCGCACGACGCAGAGGCTCCCTGCCGATGCTGCGATCGAGATCGTGATCCCGGCAGGAACGCCGAGCGCCGAGGGTCCGAACAAGACCACCGAGGACCAGACGTTCAAGTTCCGCACGTACCCGCCGCTCAAGATCGTCTCGGCGAAGTGCAACCACGACAACGACCCGTGCACACCCGGCCAGGCGCTACCGCTCGAGTTCAACAACCCGCTCGACGCCGACACGTTCGACGCCTCCCAGATCATCGTCACGCCGGCGATCCCGAACATGAAGGTCGTGCAGTACGGCCAGGCGCTCGGGATCCTGGGCGCGACGAAACCCCGCACGAAGTACACCGTCACGATCTCGCCATCGCTCGCGGACGACTTCGGGCAGACGCTCGGTCACACCGAGACCGCGAACTATCAGGTCGGCGATCCGACCCCGATGTTCGACGGACCCAACGGGATGGTCGTCCTCGACCCCGCAGCGCCGAAGCCGACGTTCGATCTGTTCACGACGCAGTACGACGAGCTCGTCGTCAAGCTCTACAAGGTCGAGCCGAGCGACTTCGCCGCGTTCTCCCACTACATGACGAACCAGTGGAACAAGGACCACCCGCCAACGATGCCCGGCAAGAAGGTCTTCGACTCCACGATCAAGACGAGCAGCAAGGATCCGCTCAGCGAGACCAAGATCGACCTGTCCGCGGCGCTGGGTGCGAAGGGCCTCGGCCATGTCGTCGCGTTCGTCGAACCGCGCCCGTGGAAGCAGACCTACGACGCTCCGGATCGCACCGCATGGATCCAGTCGACGCGCCTCGGCCTGTCCGCGCACGTCGACAACAACGATCTCGTCGCGTTCGTCACCGAGCTCGATACCGGCAAGCCCGCGGCGGGTGTCGAGGTCGAGCTGCGACCGCTCGGGACCAAAGCAACGACCGATGCCACCGGCCTCGCGACGATCTCGGTCGAGAACCTCGTCCCGAACGGCCAGCACTCGCTCCTCGCGCGCCGCGGTGACGACATCGCGATGCTCAACGACAACCCGGGCTGGGGCAACTACGGCCAGTGGGGGCACCGCCAGCGCCGCAAGTCCGTCACGTGGTTCACCGTCGACGATCGCCGCCTCTATCGCCCCGCCGAGCAGGTCTCGATCAAGGGATGGGTTCGCGTCCTCGATCCGAACAAGGGCGGCGACGTCGCGTCCCATCCGGCGACCACGTTGACGTACGAGGTCTCCGACAGCCGCAACACCAAGATCGCGAATGGCACCGGCAAGGTGAACGAGCTCGGCGGCTTCGAGATCTCGTTCGCACTGCCCAAGACTCCGAACCTCGGCAGCGCGTCGGTGCGGTTCACGCTCGCCACGAGCGAGAGTGGCGGCTTCCACCAGCACCGCATCAAGGTCGAGGAGTTCCGGAGGCCCGAGTTCGAGGTCACCGCGAAGGCAAGCGACGGACCGTTCGTGATCGGCGAGGCCGGTGACGTCACCGTCTCCGCGAAGTACTTCACGGGCGCCGCGCTCCCCGGCGCGGAGGCGCAATGGAACCTCTACGCGAGCGAGGCGAGCTTCTCGCCGCCGAACCGCGACGACTACGTGTTCGGTGCGTGGAAGCCGTGGTGGGGCCGAGGCAGCATCCATGGCGGCGAGTACGAGGACTACGACGACGGCGAGTACTCGATGCGCGGCAGGGGCTCGCGCGGCTCCGGTGAGATCAATCAGTGGAATCACACGGGCAAGACCGACGCGAGCGGTGAGCACGTGCTCCACGTCGACTTCCTGTCGGCGAGTCCGTCGGTGCCGATGTCCGTCCAGGCATCGGTCTCCGTCACCGACGTCAACCGTCAGGCGTGGTCGTCATCGGCAGCGCTCCTCGTGCACCCGTCGTCGCTGTACGTCGGCCTCAAGGCGAAGCGACCGTTCGTCGACAAGGGCGTTCCGTTCGAGCTCGATGTGCTCGCGGTCGACATCGACGGCAGGGTCTCGCCGGGCGCAAAGATCGCGGTCTCCGCGGTCCGCATGGACTGGGAATTCAAGAAGGGCGAGTACAAGCAGGTCGAGCTCGACCCGCAGTCGTGCGCCCCGACGATCACGACCGACGCCGGCACGTGCACCTTTGCGACGAAGGAAGGCGGCTCGTACAACGTGACCGCCACGATCACCGATGCGAAGGGCCGGACGAACCAGACCAAGCTGACATTCTATGTCTCCGGCGGTGACGAGCTGCCGGCGCGTGACGTCAAGCGCGAGGAGGTCCGCCTGATCCCCGACAAGAAGGACTACACGCCGGGCAACACCGCCGAGATCATGATCCAGGCGCCGTTCTATCCGGCCGAGGGGCTCGTGACCTGGCGGCGCAGCGGCATCGTCAAGACCGAGCGAATCACACTCGACGGACCGACGAAGGTGATCACCGTCCCGATCACGGACGCGATGACCCCGAACCTGACGGTCCACGTCGATCTCGTCGGCGCCGCGGTTCGCACCGACGATCGCGGCGTCGCAGATCCCAAGCTTCCGAAGCGGCCCGCGTTCGCGGTCGGCGAGCTCGATCTCTCGATCCCGCCTCGCCAGCGCACGCTCGGCGTCGTGGTCACGCCCGCGGCAGCAAAGCTATCACCCGCCGAGAAGACCTCGATCGTCGTCGAGGTCCGTGATGCCGCCGGCAACCCGGTCGCCGGTGCAGAGGCCGCGGTGTTCGTCGTCGACGAAGCGATCCTGTCGCTCACGGGCGCGGACTTCACGAGCCCGCTCGAGACGTTCTATCGCAACCGCTCGGAGGACACGACCGACCGCTACCTGCGCGAGCACGTGAAGCTGTCCAAGCCGCCCAAGGTGATCACTGCCAGCGGCGACGATCCGCCCCCGCCCGAGGAGGAGCCCAAGCCCGACGACGGTGACGACGAGTCCGGCGGCACCGGTACGGCCATGGCGCTCGAGGAGGGCAAGATGGGGAAGAAGGAGAGCGACCGCGCCCCTGGTCAGTACGAGATGAAGGGTGGCTTCGGCTTCGGCCGCGCCAAAGCTGTCGAACAGGCGCGCAACGCGGGCGTCCTCGGCTCGGTGGCGACCAAGAACGGCGCCTTCGCATCGATCACGGGCTCCGGCGACATCTCCTCCGGATTCGACAACGGCCCCGAGCCGACCACGCCGATCGCGATCCGCTTGAACTTCAACCCGCTCGCCGCGTTCGCGCCTTCGGTGCTATCCGATGCGAGCGGCAAGGCGACCGTCGAGCTGACGATGCCCGACAACCTGACCCGCTACCGCGTGATTGCTTACGCCGTCGTCGGAGCCACGCAGTTCGGCAAGGGCGAGAGCTCGGTGACCGCGCGCCTCCCGCTGATGGTGCGACCGAGCCCGCCACGGTTCCTCAACTTCGGTGACACGTTCATGCTGCCCGTCGTGGTGCAGAACCAGACCGACGCACCGATGACGGTGAAGCTCGCGATCCAGACCACGAACCTCACGCTCTCCGACGGTGCGGGTCGCCAGGTCACCGTCCCCGCGAACGATCGCGTCGAGGTCCAGTTCCCCGCCGCCGCCGAGATGGCCGGCACCGCTCGGTTCCAGATCGTCGGCAGCGCAGGCACCGCGACCGACGCTGCGGAGATCTCGCTGCCGGTCTGGACGCCCGCGACGACCGAAGCGTTCGCGACCTACGGCGTGATCGACAGCGGTGCGATGGCACAGCCGATCGCGCTGCCCGGTCAGGTCGTCCCCTCGTTCGGGGGTATCGAGGTCACGACCGCGTCGACGAACCTCCAGGCGCTGACCGACGCGATGCTCTACCTCGTGCGCTACCCGTTCGAGTGCGCGGAGCAACGGTCGTCGCGGATCATCGCGATCGCCGCGCTGCGCGACGTGCTCGAGGCATTCAAGGTTCCCGACATGCCATCGCGCGCGGCGATGGAGGCGAGTGTGTTCCAGGATCTCGAGCGTCTCACCCAGATGCAGAACCCCAACGGGGGGTTCGCGTGGTGGGAGCGCGGCTACAAGTCGGATCCGTATCTCTCGGTCCATGTCACCAACGCGCTCGCACGTGCGAAGGCCAAAGGCTTCGCGATCCCCGGCGCGATGCTGGCGAACGCCAAGAGCTACGTCGACAACGTCGAGCAGCACATCGATCCGGACTACCCCGAAGAGGTCAAACACGCGATCTCCGCGTACGCCCTCTACACGCGCAAGCTCCTCGGCGACATCGACATCGCCAAGGCCAAGAAGCTGCTCGCGACCGTCGGTGGCGCCGACAAGACCTCGATGGAGATCAACGGCTGGCTGCTCGGCACCGTCGCCGGGAACGCGGCGGCCGACACCGAGCGCAAGGCGATCGTGCGCCACGTGCTCGACAAGGTCAGCGAGACCGCGGGAGCCGCGAACTTCACGACGACCTACGCCGACGGCGGCCACTTGCTGCTCCACTCCGATCGCCGCGTCGACGCCATCCTCCTCGAGTCGCTGATCCAGGAGCAGCCCACCCTCGATCTGATCCCGAAGCTCGTCACCGGCCTCCTCGGTCACCGCAAGGCGGGTCGCTGGCTCAACACGCAGGAGAACAGCTTCGCGCTGCTCGCGCTCGACAAGTACTTCCAGACCTACGAGAAGATCACGCCGAACTTCGTCGCGCGCGTCTGGCTCGGCGCCGACTACGCCGGCGACCTTGCCTTCAAGGGCCGCACGACCAACTACTTCCAGATCAACATCCCGATGTCCGCGGTCGCCACGCACGACAAGCAGGCGATCACGATCCAGAAAGATGGCCCCGGTCGCCTCTACTACCGGATCGGTATGAAGTACGCGCCGGCCTCGCTGAAGCTCGAAGCCGCCGACTACGGCTTCGCCGTCGAGCGCACCTACGAGGGCGTCGACGATCCCAAGGACGTCACGCGCGACGCCGCCGGTGTGTGGCACGTGAAGGCCGGCGCGCGCGTCCGGATCAAGCTCGCGATGGCGAACGAGAACCGCCGCTACCACGTCGCGCTGGTCGATCCGCTGCCCGCCGGACTCGAGCCGCTCAATCCGTCGCTCGCCACCACGGGCCCGATCCCGTCGAGCGAAGCCAAGGAGTCAAAGACCCGCGGGGGACCGTACTGGTACTGGTACGGCCCCTGGTACGAACACCAGAACCTGCGCGACGAGCGTGTCGAGGCATTCGCATCGATGCTGTGGGAAGGCGTCCACGACTACGAGTACGTGGCACGCGCGACCACGCCCGGAACCTTCATCGTGCCGCCACCCAAGGCGGAGGAGATGTACATGCCAGAAACCTTTGGTCGCGGTGCGAGCGACAAGCTGATCGTGGAGTGACCATGGACGCCAAGCCCCTCCTCCAGGCCCTCGAGCTCGCAGCACTCAAGCACCGCGACCAGCGGCGCAAGGATCAAGAGAAGTCGCCGTACATCAACCACCCGATCGCGGTCGCGTCGCTGCTCGCGCAGCACGGCGTCACCGACGAGACAGCGCTGCTCGCCGCGGTGCTCCACGACACGATCGAGGACACCCGGACCACGCGCGAGGAGCTCGTCGCGCAGTTCGGTGAGGCCGTCGCCGCGTGCGTCATGGAAGTCACCGACGACAAGCAGCTCCCCAAGGACCGTCGCAAGGAGCTCCAGGTCGAGCACGCCCCGCATCTGTCGCGCTCCGCGAAGCTCGTGAAGCTCGCCGACAAGATCTGCAACCTGCGCGACATCGTCGACAGCCCGCCGGCCGACTGGCCCGAGAAGCGCCGGCAGGAGTACGTCGAGTGGTGCAAGCGCGTTGTCGACGAGCTCCGCGGCGTCAGCCCCGCACTCGAGCGGACGTTCGACGAGCAGTACGCGCGAGGCAAGAAGTAGCCAGATGCGGGCGCTCGCGCTGCTCGCACTCACAGCGTGCTCGGATCCCGCGCGCGACGACGTCGTCGGCCCGTTCACCGGCGAGGTCCGGCGCTTCGTCGTTACTTCGATCACGATCCCCCGCGATACGCAGACCTCTGCTTCCCTCGCCGGCGATCCTGACGGCGACGGCACGCCCGAGAACCAGCTCGGCGTCGTGACCACGGTACTCGGCTCGATCGGCGATCTCTCCCTCGACGGCCCCGACATGATCCTGTCCGCCGCTCTCGCCTCGACGATCGAGATCCAGGGCGCCGACGGTCGGACCGGGGTCACGTACCTCGGCGCGGATGGCGAAGCGGCCACCGTCGCAGGCGGAGCGTTCGATACCGCGGGCGCGTTCCGCTCGAACCGCTCGTTCGAGACCCGCGTGCCCGGTCGCGCCGTCGTCCGTCTCCCGATCTTCACGAACGCGGATCCACTCGCGCTCGAAATCGAGGGCCTCGAGATCGAGCTCGCTCCCGATGGATCCGGCGGCTACACCGGCGTCATCCGTGGCGGCATCCGCGAGGACCACGCGCGCGAGGTCTCCTACCTCGGCCTGCTCCAGATGTTCGAGACCGAGCCCACCCGCCACCTCGTGTTCTCGCGCCAGATCGACACCAACGACGACGGCGTCCTCGCGCGCGAGGAGGTCGACGAGACCGCGATCGCGCTCCTCGTTCGCGCAGACATCCAGCTGTTCGACGGCGCACGCTACTCCCCGCAGCAGGGCTCGCCCCGGCCCGACTCGCTGTCGGTCGCGTTCGGCATTCACATCAAGCCGTGTGCCGACGGCCTCTGCACGACGGGCGCGCCGGCGAACCACTGCCGCGACCGGATCAAGAACGTCGACGAGACTGACATCGATTGCGGCGGAACCTGTCAGCGCTGCTACGACGCGAAGAGCTGCGCGATGCCGACCGACTGCCAGTCCAGTGCGTGCACCGCTGGCCGCTGCGCCGCCGCGAGCTGCAGCGACGGCGTGCGCGATGCCTACGAGAGTGACATCGACTGCGGCGGCCCGTGTCCGAACTGCGCGAGCGGACGCGCGTGCGCCGCGGATCGCGACTGCACCAGCAATGCGTGTGACAACGGCGTCGCGAGCGTGGGTACCTGTAGCTGAGCCGTGCCACTTCACCTGCGGTGGACCGTGACGGGATCGCTTGTCCTGGTGATGAGCAACTGTGCAGGTTGGCTTCGGCATCATCGACGTCGGTACCAAGCGCACCAGCGCCGGGTCGTACCTCTACGACAAGCAGGTCATCTCGCCCACGCACTCATCGGCCCGGGTCGGCCTCTTCACGCAGGCGGGGCTATGCACACGTCGGGTACTGGCGATCTCGCGACCAGCTTCGCCGGGCTGCCGATCACGGGCCACGTCTGAACGCGCGCCGACGACGCGTCACCGTGCCGCGAGCTCGAGGTTGTAGAACCCGCGCAGCACGGCGCAGGGCCTCGAACGCTGTCGACCCACGAAGCGAACGCTCGTCGGCTAGCGTCGAAACCCTGACCTGATTCAAGCGGGCACCGGCGCACGCGCGAATCCACCTGACGTAGAACGCGAGCGGGCAGAGCTCCGGACGGAGCGGCGTGCGACGTGGTGACGCCCTCGACTCGAGTACAGATCTGGATTGCGGGATGAGCCGCAGCGCGATCCGCAGCACGCATGCCATCGAAGAACGGACGCGCGGATCCCGATGGCACTTGGTCGACACCGCGTCGAAGGAAGTCATGCACGACAAGGCTTGGAAGAAACGCAGGCAGGGGTGACGCATTCACTGACCCGTTGATTGGTGAGCGTTGAAAGTCGCGTCGATTTCGCTTGACGTGATCGAGAGCTGCACGCGTGACGGCGTGATGAAGGGCGCGTCGTTCTTCCACCAGCCGTGCTGGCGAGCGCTGTCAGCGCACTGTCTGGCGTACACGAGATTTCTCGACGAGGAATCGTGATTCGTCGCGCCTCGCGCACGACATCGAACCAAAATCTCGCGTGGTATTCGAGAACTCGAACCAACGAGGAGTGCGAGATGTTGCGTGATGGATCGCAAGAGGTGGCGTGCGACGAGGTGGCGATGGTTGCGGGACGCCGGTCGGCGCCTGCGGACGACAACGACTGGCGTGAGGTGCACGGTCGCCTTCGCGGCAACGCCCGCCGCCGTGCGGCGCTCGATGCCAGCGAGGCATACTGGCTGCGCGAAGCCGAGCGCGTGCAGGTCTGGAAGCCGCTTGGCATGGTCTCGATCCTCGACTACATGGAGCGCGTCCTGGGCTACGCGCCTCGCACGGCGCAGGACCGGCTGCGCGTGGCGCGGGCGCTCGCGCACCTGCCGGTCTTGACCGAGTCACTCGGCGAGGCCGACGGCCTGACGTTCTCGGCGGTGCGCGAGCTGGTCCGCGTCGCGACGCCTGACACCGAGCATCTGTGGCTCGACGCCGCGACCGGCAAGAACCAGCGCGAGCTCGAGGAGCTGGTCGCGGGTCACGCGCCCGGCGATCACCCCGAGGATCCGGTAGATCCGGAGATCCGCACGCACGTCGTGCGCTACCAGCTCTCGCCCGCGACGTTTGCGCTCGTGCGGCAGGCCAAGCTCGCGATCGACGAGGAGCACGGTCGCCACCTCGACGACGATCCGTTCATCGCGGCGCTGTGCAATGCGGTACTCGAGGGAGCCACGCTGGGCGAGCCGACGGGCCGGGCAAAGTTCCAGATCGCGACGATCGTTTGCGAGGGCTGCGATCAGGCCTGGCAGCAGGGGGCGGGTGCGCGGGTGCCGATCGATGCGGGCAGCCTCGCGCGGGCGCGGTGCGATGCCCAGCACCTGGGCTCGCTCGAGGCCGAGCGGCCGGCGCGCGCGGTCCAGGACATTCCGCCGGCGACGGCGCGGTTCGTGTGGCGCCGCGACCACGGACGCTGCCAAACGCCGGGCTGTCGATCCGCGCGCGGGCTCGAGCTCCACCACATCGTCGCGCGCGCCGACGGTGGCGACCACGACCCGATGAACCTCACGCTGCGCTGCTCGGCATGTCACACCGCGCACCACGCCGGCACGTTGACGATCCGAGGCACGGCGCCGGATCAGCTCGAGACCCGGCGGCGTCACGATCATGTGGTGCCCGTCGGGCCAAACGTTCGTGCTCCCGTGGGTGCGGCGCGCATGGAGTCTGCGGCCTCGCTCGCCCCCGTGGGCACGACGCGGTCGGGATCGGCGATCTCGCGTGTACCCGTGGGTGCGGCCGGCGTGGAGTCGGCGGTCTCGCTCGCCCCCGTGGGTGCCGCGCGCATGGAGTCTGCGGTCTCGCTCGCCCCCGTGGGCGTGACGCCGGTCGAGGACGTGCGCGTGCTGGCTCGCGCCGCATTGATCGCTCTGGGGTGGAAGGCAGGGATCGCGCGCACCGCGGTCGATGCGGCGTGCGCTCACGTGGGCGGCGATCAAGAGATCGAGGTTCTGATCCGCGAAGCGCTGCGGCGATGCCCTGTGCCCGCGGGATGACGGCGCCGTCGTCGACGGTTCGTGCGATTCGAGCTCCACCGAGGATCCACGAGCCCCCCGGTCCCAAGCTCTGTCGGCTCGAGCTCTGCGTCAGGTCGGTCCGTGCGAGCACGGCTGCCCGCTCACGGACCGCACCTGGCGGAGTTGAACAGACCCTGGTGAGATCGGTGCGGAGCGTGCGACCAGGCCACTTTGTGTGAGCGCGCTGACGGACGTGAAGGTCAGGTAGTGGAGCGTGACACCGACAGCATGTATGGCTCGGTCTCGCTCTACAGCGCATCACGCTCAGCACGCGAAGCCACAGGTAGAACGCGAGCGCCGCGACGGTGGCCGCGACCACCACCACGCCGACCCGCGACTTCATGGTTCAGCGCGCAGCGAGATCGAGGTTGTAGAACCCGCGCAGCACACCGTAGAGCTCGGGTAGTTCGCGCGCGAGCTGCTTCGGTCTCTCGAAGAACACCTCGCTCGCCACCGCGAAGAACTCCGCCTCGTTCGTCGTCGCGTAGTCGCGGAGCACGTGCTCGTCGCCCTTCACGTGCGCCAGATACGTATCCGAGCACACGCGCGCCCACTCGCGACGCTGCGCGGACGTATCGAGCGGCGGCGTCCCATCTGCATCGCCGTCGAGGAAGTCGATCTTGTGCGCGATCTCGTGGATCACGAGATTCCGGCCGTCCTTCGCGTTGAGCGCGCCGGTCTTCACCGAATCCCACGCGAGCACGACGGGCCCGCCACCATGCGCGACTCCGAGGACGGCCGTCGGGCCGTCGTTGACGACACCGCGCCCGTCGAAGAAGCCGCGCGGCTGCTCGGGCAACATGACCGTGCTCGGGTACACGAGGATCGACTCGACCTCGCGCAGCAGATCGTGATCGCGCCCGAGGATCAACAGGCAGGCGCTCCCCGCGATCGTGACGCGCATCTCGTCGGTGAGCTCGAGTCCGCCGCACCCTTCCCAGTTCTTCTCTGCGATGAACACCTGCGTCAGGTCACGCAGGTCCTTCTGCTGCTCGGCATCGAGCAGCGCGTACGCCTTCACATCGCGCTCGAGGATCGCGGTCCACTCGGGCGGGAACGGCGTCTCGAGCAAGCGCGCCCTGCGGCGTTCGGTGAGCCAGCGAAAGATCATCGACGGCTCACTCGGGAGGCGTGATCAGCTCGCTGACCACGGGAAGGAGGTCATCCGCCTTCTCTCCGTCGAGACCGAGCGCTTCGCACAAGACGCCGAGCATCTCGCTCTCGTCCGGATCGAGATCCATGTCCGAGATCGCCAGGATGTACGAGACTGCGTACGCGAGCGCAGCGCTCGCCTTACCGTGGAGCTGGGCCGCATGGCTGCGCAGGTGATCGATCCTGCGCTCCGCGTCCTCCACGGGACCCAGGTGCGGCGGCGTCGTCTTGACGTTCGCGTGGTGATAGATGTGCCCGGCGAGCTGATCGAACAGCGCACGCTCGTCCGGATCCTCGACTCGATCCGCGGCGACCGCGAGCTGCATGATCGCGACGATCACTTCGGCATCCGCGGGGCTCAGCTTGCTGTGAGTCAAAGGCGGCTCGACGTAGCCGTTCTCGCGGTAGCCGACCTCTTTGTCCGTGGACTCGGGCTTGGGCGGCTCGGCCTTGGTCGCGGCCTTGGGCTCGAACCGCTCGTAGACGGCGTACATGATCTTGGTGAACTGCGCGGCATCGATCTGCATGAGCGACGTGAACGTACCTCGAAGCGTAGGTAGCCGCTTGCGTACGGACGGCGTCTCGTCGAGAGTCCGCGCCGATGCGGCGCCTCCTCTGTCTGATTACCCTCTCGGCGTGCTCGATCCCGTCGGTCTCTGAGACCGAGCACCAGATCATCGGCGGTACGGCATCGAATGGCACCAACGCGACCGTGCTCCTCGTCGGCTATCCGCCTGCCCGAAACGTCGCTCACAACTGCACCGCCGTCGTGGTCTCACCGACGGTGCTGCTCACGGCCGCGCACTGCATCGATGCGCCGACCCACCCGAACTACCTCTACGGCGTGTTCACGGGTGCGGACGCCAACATGGATCCGTTCCTCACCACCCTCGAGCCGATGCTCCAGCCGGTGGCCTCGGTGCATCCGCACCCGCAGTACTCGACGACGCTCCCGTTCTACGCCGACATCGGCGTCGTCGTGATGGCGAGCGCGCTGCCCATCGCACCGCTCCCGATGCGGCGCACCGCACTCGACGCGGGCATCACCGGACGCCCGGCGCAGATCCTCGGCTACGGCCAGACGACGTATCAGCAATCCAACCAGAAGCGCTTCGAAGCGATGACCACCGTGGTCGGCATCGAGAACGACACCGTGATCGTCGGCGACAGCACCAAGCACGGTTGCCTCGGTGACTCCGGTGGCCCCGCGATCGTCGACGGCACGCTGATCGGCATCGACTCCTACGGCCCGACCGGCTGCACCGGTCCCGCGCACTACCGCCGCGTCGACTCGTTCCTCCCGTTCATCGACACCTACGCTCCGCCCGCCAATGGGGGCCCCGATGCGGGTCCCGGCCCGGGTCCCGATGCCGGCACGATCGAGCCCACCGACGACGGCGGCTGCTCGACAAGTTCCGGCGGCTCCGGCGCCAGCCTCGTGATCATCCTCGCGTTCGCGGGCCTTCGCCGCCGTCGCAGCTAGGGACACATCCTCGATACCCTGGTCCGGTTTCGGTACGGATGGTGCCAGTACCGATTTCGACCGACAGTGGCTTCGCACCTTGTCAGCGCAAGAGGCGCGTCGGCCCGCCAGAGCCCGAGCTCTCGACCGGGCGATGCAAGACGACCCTGCGCCCAGCCTCGCGCCCCGCGGCATGTGCACCGTCGAGCCGGATGCTCGTGCGGCGTGTCGTGATCCTTGGATGCCGCGCGCGATAGAAGTCGTCGAGCTTCGCGTCCCCGCGCCACACGAGGCCCGTCCCTCGCAGCTCCGTCCGCTCGACGCCGAGCTTCTCGCGGAACCCTCGCACCACACCGGATTGATACGACAGCCGATCGCGCCCGCTCCGCACGCGCGCATCGCCACGGTTCGCGCGCCACAGCCGCTCCGCCGTGGCGAGCAAGAACGCATACACGTGCGCCGCCATCTCGACGTTGGGCCGCGTTCCCGTGATCTCGTACACCGAGCCGCGTGTCCCCGTCCGCGGCAGGTACACGGGCAACCGGATCACCTTCACGAAGAACGACTCCGACAACAGGATCATGATGTCGCTCTCGACGCGCGACCGCCGCTTCGTTGGATCTCCGAGGTGGCGGACCTCGAACTCCCTCTCCGCCTGCGCGCGCGCCGCCTCGATGTTGTGCCGGAGCATCAGCTCGTGCGCCTTGCGCATCGCGATCTCCGCCTCGTGCTGGTTCGGGCTCCCCGCGAGCGCGAGCAACTTCCGGATCCGATCGAGCACGCGATCGATCTCCGTCCCCTCGGTCGACGAGGCCACCGGCGCCCCGCCCGCACGCGCATCGATCCCGCGCTCCGCGCACACCGTGCGGAACGTGTCGCCGTGCGCGGTCTGGTCGCGAATCTTCAGCACCTCGTCCACGAACTGGTGCGCCATCTCGTGCTCGAGCACGCCGATCACCTCGGGCCACACGCGCTCGAGGACCAGCGCCCGCGCGATCTCGAGCGTCCGGGTCGGACCGACCCATCGGCCGTGCCGCGTCGTCGCATCCGAGAGCACGATCACCGGCGCCCGGAGCCGCGATCCGAACCGCACCTGGTTGATCCAGCCGAACTCGGTCGCCAGCTCGCGCACGAGCGCGGCCTCGAGCTGGGAACTCAGCGCATCGATCGGCAGCACGGTCCCGAACCTAGCGCACCCGTCCGACACCGCCAGCGCACTCGCACGACCGCTGCTCCAGCGATAGTATCATCTGATACTATCATCGACGGTGGCCAAGCCTCACCGCCCTCCGTTCGAGATCTCCCCCACGGTCCTGAGCACCGTCGGTGAGATCATGCGGCTCGTCGGGCAGTACGAGGGGAACAGTGACCCGGCCCCGGCACCGAAGCTCCGCCGTCAGAACCAGATCCGTAGCGTGGTCGGGAGCCTCGCGATCGAAGGCAACACGCTCACGTTCGATCAGGTCACTGCTCTCCTCGGCGACAAGCGAGTCGTCGGCTCGAGGCGAGAGATCATCGAGGTCACCAACGCGAGCGCCGCGTACGACGCTGCTCCCACGTTTGTCCCGACCTCGGAGCGAGACCTCCTGCGCGCCCACAAGACGCTGATGAGCGGCCTCGCTCGAGACGCGGGCCGCTACCGCACAGCTGGTGTCGGGATCTTCCGTGGCTCCGAGCTCGCGCACATGGCGCCGCCGGCCTCTCGAGTGCCGGAGCTGATCAAGCAGCTGTTCACGTTCCTGCGCTCTGATCCGACACCCCCGATCATCAAGTCCGCGATCGTTCACTACGAGCTCGAGCTCATTCACCCGTTCTCCGATGGAAACGGCCGCATCGGTCGCATCTGGCAGCACGTGATCCTGCTGCGTGCGCATCCCGTCTTCGAGCTCGTGCCCGTCGAGTCCGTGATCCACGCTCGCCAGGCCGCCTACTACCGCGTCCTCGGTGAGTGTGACGCCGAAGGCGACTCGACCCGCTTCATCGAGTTCGCGCTAACGGCGCTCCACGACAGTCTCGTGGAGCTGGTCCGCACCCTGCGCCCAGCTCCACTCACCAGCGCGAGCCGCCTCGAGATCGCGATCGGCCACTTCGGTCGCGACGACTTCTCGCGCAAGGACTACCTCGCCCACTTCAAGCGGATCTCGACCGCGACCGCGAGCCGCGATCTTCGCGATGGCGTCGCGAACGGTCGCCTGATCCGGACCGGCGACCGGGCGCTCGCGCGCTATCGCTTCCGCTGAGTCGAGCCGCGGCGAACGAGCAGCAGCACCGCGAGCATCACGAGCCCGAACCACGAGGCGCCGGAGCGAACACTGCAGCCATCGTCGTCATTGCCGGGCGTGACCGGGTTGCCCGGCGCATCGGGCTGCGCGGCCGGTGCATCGATCGGCGGCGGAGCGTCGACCATGGGAGGGGCGTCGACCATCGGTGTGCCGTTCGAGTTCGCGGCGTTCGGCGTCGGCGCGGCGACGACGTAGGTGTTGTTGACGCGCTGGACGGACATGCCGTTCGGCGGTGAGGCGCCGTTGTTCATGGTGCCGCCGGGAACGATCGTGGTGATCGTTCCCCATGCGAGGCAATGGACATTCCCGGGGCTCACGCCACCGTTGCGGCGGAAACAGGCCTGGCCGTTGGTCGGCAGCGTCTGCGTCAGCGTCGTCGTTGGAGAGAAGCCGAACGCTGTACCGGCTGCGGCCGTGCCGAGCATGTAGCGGGTCGTTCCGCTAGGGATTGTGACCGCGTACGTCATCAGCGGCGCTCCACCAGCGGCGCTGTAGATCTCGACGACGTACGGCGCGGCCGGGAATGATTCGCCCGCCGGATCCTCCAACTCGATGAACTGCACTAGCGGGCTACCGCCACTGTTCGCAAGCATCACCTCGCCGACCTTCATCAGGTGATCCGCGGCAAGGGCCGGAGCCACCGACGCGAGGACCACCACCGACGCTGCGACCAGGTTCGTTCGAATCGACATGACTCATGACTAACACGGAGCCCCGGGCGAGGGCGCATCTTCAGGCGCGAGGTGAGCAAACCGCGTCATGGACAACGGTTTGGCCGTCGACGAAGATGATCGTATGCGCTGGCTGTTAGGTCTGGCTCTTACGGTCGCATCGACTGGTTGTACGATGCCGAACCCTCGTTCGTGCGCAGACGGACTCTGTACGGATCCCGCGTTTCCGTACTGCGATACCGATGGTGCTCTCCAGGGGGAGCCAGACACGTGCCTTGCCGTTTCTTGCTCGCCTCAGGAGTTCGTCGCCTGCCTCGCTGATCGCGCTGTCGCGTGCAACGCTGCGGGCAACGACTACGACGTGACCCAGTGCCCACGCGGTTGCGATGTGGTCGCCGACGGCTGCAAGACCTGCGCGGACAGCACGCAGTGTTCGAATCCATCGCCCGTGTGCGACCTGGGCTCGTTCGAATGCCGCGAATGCCGGCTCGATGAGGAATGCGAGAGCTTGGTGTGTGATGTCGACACCGGGCGATGCTTCGCGACGAGTGAGGTGATCTACGCATCACCGACGGGCTCAAACCTCGCTGCCTGCACGCCCGCGGCACCATGCACCGCCGCACGCGCTATCGCAAACGCGAGCGCGAGCCCCGCTGCCTCGACTGTTCGGCTACTTCCTGGTGACTATGTGGACCAGATCCGAGTCTCCTCCGGCAATGTGTTCGTAGTCGGTACCGGCGCCCGCATTGACGCGACGAACACAGCAGGTGTGTTTAACGTACTCAGGGGTGCAAACATCACGATCCGCGGACTCCACTTCGATCTCGATCACGGCCATCTGTTCTGCGGCGGGGGCGCGGTGCCGACAGATCTCGGCGGCACACTCACTCTCCGCGACCTGACCATCGAATCGGCGAGCGGCTATCAGCTAGACATGTTGGGTTGTACAGCGCTGCTCCGACGAGTCGACTTTGTTGGCGGAAGCGGCTCGTTCATTCTGCGGGACTACTCATCGCTCGATGGCGACCGGATGCACTTCAAGCGGGTTAGCTACCCACTACTCATGGGCCTCGCCACGATGCTGACAATCAAGAACTCGATCTTTGACCACACGCCGATCACATTAGATCCGCAAGACACTGGTGCGACAACGAGTCGGGTCGTCCTCGCGTTCAACACGTTCTTCACGTCGACGTCATTCGGGGTGCTGTATCGACAGCCGACGGCGACGAGGCTCTCAGCAGTTGTCGAGAACAACATCTTCCTGATCACTACCCCCGGTGCGACCAACACTGTTATCTGCCCAGCGCCCGACTGCATGGTCTCGAACAACGTCGTCTTCCCACAAACGCCCCCGCTACCCGCGTCCAACATCATCATGGATCCGAAGCTGGTGAATCCGATGATGGGCGACATGCGGCTCTCGCCCGATAGCCCGGCACTCAACGCCGCCACAACAGCGGGCTTCGGCGTCACCGACCACGACTTCCACGGGACCATGCGCCCTCAGGGATCGGCGCCCGACATCGGCGCCATCGAGCTCGTTCCTTAGATGGGCCACCGCTCGCGCGGCCTCGTCATGCTGCTCGCGTGCGTCCTCGCGGCGCCGCGTATACTGAGCGCATCTGGCGTCGCGGATGCCGTGCCGATCGGCAGCGGCGCGTCGACCATCGGCGGCGCGTCGACTATCGGCGTGTCGTTCGAGTTGGCTGCGTTCGGCGTCAGACGACGTAGGTGTTGTTGACGCTCTGGACGGACATGCCGTTCGGCGGCGAGCCGCCGTTATTCATCGTGACGCCCGGAACGATCGTGGTGATGGTGCGTTGGCGAGAAGGTCGTCGAGCAACATCTGCTTGGCGACGTCGAGGAGCGCGGCGATCGCCGACTCGTACTTGTCACGACTCTGGCGCGATCGTCAGTGAGCCCAAGATCGACAAGGTGTTACGCTCTGAAGGTGGACGAGCGTCAACGCGTAAAGCAGTGGCTCGCCGGTCACAGGGCCGCCGAGCGGCGGATTGGCGAGTTGCAGGCCTCCGAAGGTCCGCGTTCGAAGCAGGCTGTCGCCGAGTCGTTGTCTGCATTGGATGCGATGTTCCGGATGGGTCTATGGCCCGGGCCACGGGATCAGCACCAGCAGCGAGGCGTCGACGTGGTCCGAGCGAGGTGGGCCAAGATAGAGCATCGTGCGAAGCGCGCGCGGCTCCGGTAAACGCCTGATCGAACGTGCGCTCGCGGCCCTCGCGACCGCACTGAGCTCGACAAGAGCGCGATGGATGATCATCGGCGGGATCGCGGTGATCTCCCACGGCGTCCGTCGCATGACGACCGATATCGACGCGGTGCTCGCAGGCGGCACGCTCGACATCCGGACGCTCCTCGAGATCATGGCCAACCATAAGATCTCCCCACGCATCGGCTCTGCTGCGGAGTTCGCACATGCACATCAGGTTCTCTTGCTGCGGCACGACCCGACTGGCGTCGAGCTGGACGTCTCGCTTGCGTGGACCAGCTTCGAGCTCGAAGCCCTGAAACGGTGCAAGCCCGCTCGTTTTGGAGACGTCAGCGCGCCAATGGCTCGGCCAGATGATCTCGTCATCTTCAAGGCGATGGCGGCACGCTCGAGAGACATCGAGGACGCCTCGACGCTGCTGTTGATGTACCCCGACATCGATCTCGCCAGGGTTCGCCGTCACCTCCACGACCTCGCGACGCTAGCGGACGAGCCGATCCTGGAGGCCGGTCTGGAGGCCATTATCGCCGCGACGCGGCAGCTCGAGCCAGCGCCCAGCGCCCCGAGAGCTGGAGCTGCGGTGAAGAAGCAGCCTTCGAAGCCCAAGCGGTCGCGATCTTCGAAGCCGAAGAGCGTCGTGGTCCCGAAGCGAAGACCGGCGCGTTCGAAGCGCCGCTGACGACGGTCGCGTGCCTACTCCTTCGTGAGCTGGACCGTCTCGGGGTACGCGTTGCCGTCGGTGCGGTAGAGCACGAGCTGCGTGCCCTGCAGCTTCACCGCGACGATGCGGTCGGCCTTGTGGCTCGGCGAGCAGTAGGTCGCGTCGGCGCCGACGGGCTCGGCCGCCTTCTCGGGGAGCGCGACGATGACGCCGTTCTCGAGGGTGCCGGTGAACGACTGGAGGAGGCCGGTCTCGATCGTTGCCTTGCGGTTGCACTTGAACTGCTTCGAGCTGTTACCCGCGCCGAAGTAGCGCTCGGTGACGACGTGGCGGAGCGAGACCTTGCGGTCGTCGCCGATCGAGACGGAGAGGGTCTCGGTCGATTCGATCTCGGCGTCCTTGTTGATGGCATCGGTGACGCGCGGGCGCTTCATCGACCAGGTGCCCTGGAAGGAGCCCGGGGGCAACGTGCGCGGAGACTTGATGGCGTAGAGGGCCTCGGTGGTGTCGAACAGCTTGAGGCGGGGCTCGTGCTGGTCGATCGCGATCCAGACCTCGATCAGGTTGGAGGCGCCGGAGATGCGGAGCGACGCGCGATAGATCTGCTCGTCCTCGTCCATCCGGTCGAGCTTGGTGACGGTGTACTGCTTCTCGGTGCCGTCCCACTGCAGGGTCGCGGCGACGAGATCCCAGGCGAGCGGACGGACGGCGAGCTCGTCGCAGGACTGGAAGCCCGAGGCGCGGCGCTCGTCGAGGCGCTTGTCGGCGGTGGAGAGATCGCCGAGGAAGCTGGTGAGGTGCTGGTTGGTCAGCTCGCAGGCGGCGAGCGGCGTGATCGTGTTGGGCGAGCGATAGGTCTCGAGCGGCTTGCCCGGGAGGCGCGCGAAGAAGATGCCGAGCGCGGCCTGGCCCGAGAGCTGGTACTTCGCGAACGAGCTGGTGTCGGTGTTGCGCTCTTCGCGGCGAACCTCGCCGACGAGGCGGCGCAGGGACGGCAGATCGACCGAGGCAACGAAGTCGGTCTCGCGAACCTTGCTGCGCTCTTCGAGCGGCAGGAGGAGGTACTCGCTCTGGATCTTCTCGAGGAGCTTGACGACGTCGGCGGGCGTGGGCTCGGCGCGAACGTTCGCGGGCTTGATGGTCTTGATCAGCTCGTGGAGGGCGGTGACCGAGACGGCGCCGTTCTGGCCGACGTGGGCGCGGTCCTTGGTGACGTTGACGCCGACGACCTCGCCGTCCTCGTTCGTCGTCGGACCACCGGAGAAGCCGGGCTCGATGTCGGCGGAGATCAGCAGGCCGTCGACGGCGTTCTCGCGAACGATGCGCGCGTAGCGCTGATCGTAGGCCGGGAACGTCGCGAGGCTGAGGATCTTGCCGTCCTTGGAGATCAGGCCCGCGTGCTTCGCGAGGCTGGAGCCCGGATAGCCGTAGGCGAGGATCTTGGTGTCCTTGATCGGTTCCTTCGCGAGCGGAAGGCGTGCGAACCGGGACGCCGAGACATTCTTGATCCGGATGATCGCGAGGTCGGCATCGGGATCCGAGGCGACGATCTCGGTCTGCGGATACGCCTCGACGAACGCGTGCTTGTCGGTGCCGACGTCGCGCTCGACGAGGACGCGCTCGCCGCGATCGACGACGTGGTTCGCGGTCGCGACGTAGGCGTAGCCATCGGGGCCATCGATGAAGAAGCCGGCGCCCGTGCCGCTCGGTGTGGTGACGCGAACCATCGCGTCCTTGACGGTGACGTCGGAGCCGCGGGTCGCGATCAGCGCGGCGGCGGCGATGCCGATCGCTGCGACGCCGCCGCAACCGGCGAGGCCCCAGATCAGGCGGCGAGACGGTGGAGCAGCGAGCGCGGGGACAGCCGGCGCCGGAGCCGGGGCCAGAGCCGGCGCGGGGAGCTGCAGCTGTGGCTGCGGTTGCGGCTGGTAGAACTGGTGCGGAGCCGGAGTGGGCTCGGGGAGCTGCAGCTGTGGCTGCGGCTGCGGCTGGTAGAACTGGTGCGGAGCCGGAGCCGAATCGGGCTGGATGCTGGGCGCGGGCGGCAGGGCGAACTGCGGCTGCGGCGCGGGCGGCGGCACGTAGATCGGCGCCGAGTGGAACTCGGTCGGCGCGGTGGCCTCGGGCACGGAAGCCGGAGCCGGAGTCGGAGCCGGAATGTACGGGTTGGGCTGCGGCGCCGTCGGCGCGGGCTGCGGCATGTACGGGTTCGACTGCGGCGCCGCCTGCACGGGATGCGGCACGTACGGGTTCGGCTGCGGCGCGGTCTGCTGCACGGGCTGTGGTGCCAGGAAGCCGGCCGGCATCGACTGCACGACGACGATCGGCGGCTCGGTGTTCACGATCGGGGTCGGGGCGGTACCACTCGCGGGGCGGCGCATCGGGACGAGGAGCGCGGCGTAGCGCTCGTGGTCCATCGGCAACCACTCGGTCTCGCCGACGCGACACAGCGACGCTTCGCGGGACAACAGGCCCATCGAGACCCGGCGGCGGACCTCCGAGAGGACGTAGGGGCCTTCATCGGAGCCACCCGGCTCGAGAACAAAGTAGTAGCTGGTATCCACGGCGGTCCGGACGGCGGCCAGGTGCCCGGAGTCGCACATCGTGTGCAGGTTACTTCTAGGGAGGGGAAGCTTCCTCACGAACCCGGACCGCGACCTGGACCTCGAGATCGAGGCTGCTGGCGACGCCGCGGACGCTGTCGACCGTCCCGAGCACCTCGCTCCACGGAACCCCGTCATCGACGTCGAGGAACACGACCTTGTGGGTCGGGAGCCGGGAGCGGAGCTGGCCGGCGAGGTCCCCGGCAGTGAACGGCGGGGCGTCGTCGATCTGCATCGAGAGGTCGCCCGAGACCTTCACGACGATCGGCAGCTGCTCGACGGTCGAGTCGTCGGGCAGCTTGGGCGGGATGTCGATCGTCTGCACCCGGGACATCACCGGGATCATGACGATGAAGATGATGAGGAGAACCAGGAGAACGTCGATCAGCGGCGTGACATTGATCTCGGCCTGGCCCTTGGTCGTCATCCCCATGGAGTGATCGTTACCAGCGGGGCAACTGCCGCGACATCACGCGGCGTTCACGCCCGGTGACACCCGGACGCGTCGGCGTCGCCCGGGGTGTCGCAGGCGCGCTAGGCTTTGGACGTGCGCACGGCCGTGATCGTCCTCCTCGTCGCCGCGGCCGTCCTCGGTGTGCGGCGGTGCGGTTGCGATCCAGCACTGGCGCAGTGGCGGGCCGCGACGTTCAACATCGAGCGCTTCCCGAAGGACCAGCGCCAGATCGACGGCGCGTTCGCGGAGATGGCGACGCTCGGCGCCGGCATCATCGCGGTCCAGGAGATCACGGACACCGAGCTGTTCGCGGCGACCGCGCGCGACCGGCTCGGAGCGGACTGGCAGTTCGTTTCCGAGCACGCGCCCGATGGGACATTCGATCACCAGATCGGCGTGCTGTTCGATCGGCGCGCGTACACGCTCGTGCGCAAGCGCGTTCACGACGGCACCCGCCTGGGCGGCCGGCACAAGCCGACGCTCGAGGTCGAGCTGCGCGATCGCGCGACCGATGAGGTGCTCCACGTACTCGTCGTTCACTTCAAGTCCGGTGGCGAGCACCACCCGATCCGGCACCAGCAGTTCCGAGCACTGCGCGCGATCGTCACCGACGTGAGCCGCGCGGGTGCGCCGGTGATCCTCCTCGGCGACTTCAACGCCACCGGCGACGGTGACCGCGCAGACCTCGCGGGCCTGGCGGCGGCGACACGAACGACGTGGGCGACCGAGGACCTCGCGTGCAGCGCATTCTGGGATCGCCTCGACACGTGCCCGACCTCGCGCCTCGATCACGTGCTGTCGTCGCAGGCGCCGGTCTCGGTGCGCGCGACCGGTGCGTGCGCGACGGTCGGCTGTGACACGCAGGATCGCTGCCCGCTGTACGAGGAGCACGTCTCGGATCACTGCCCCGTCGTCGTGACGTTCGAGCGCTAGCCGGGATCTAGAAATCCGGATCGAGGGCGACGGTCCCGAGGTCGCTCGCGAGCATCCGCTTGAACAGCTCGGGCGCGAACCACGTGTACGCGCAGAACCCGAGCCAGCCCCAGTCGAGGATCGCCTGGATCCGATCGAGGTCGAAGTGGCCGGCGAGGATCGTCAGGATCTCGACGACGACGAAGCTGCCGATCAGGAGGCTGAGCTCGCCTGCCTCGGTGCGCATCGACACGAACATGTGGAACCGCCACCACAGGCCGAGGATCGGGCTGCGGTGCGCCTTGATCGCGGCCCACAGGTGGATCGCATCGCGGTCGGTCGAGTCCTGGTTGAGCGCGAACCGGGCGTGACCCTCGGCGCTCGCGTGATCGCCGCGCGCTAGATCGATCAAGCCCGCGACGATGTGTGCATCGGAGTCCGATGGCGAGGTGCGCAGCGCCTGCTCGGCGTAGCCGGCGGCGGCCTCGTGGTTGCGCGCCTCGAGCTCCATGCGCGCGAGCTTGACGAGGGCACCGGTGTGACCGGGCTCCATCTCGAGCGCGGTCTCGAGCAGCTCGCGAGCCTCGGTGTTCTCGCCGCGGAGGTTGCGGATCGCGGCGCCGAGGACGTGATCGTCGGCGTCGCGCTCGTCGGACTGGATCGCGATCTGGCAGTGCGCCCAGGCGTCATCGAGCTTGCGCTCCGCGTACATGACGCTCGCCGCGGCGTAGTGGCAGAAGTTGTCGTTGCCGTCGAGGTGGAGCGCCATTCGCACCTCGATCCCGGCGCCCGGGAGGCGACGTGCGCCGAGGAGCGCGAGTGCGAGGTGCGCATGGGCGCGCGCGTGATCGGGATCGAGCGAGAGTGCGCGCTGGAGCAGCTCGATCGCCCCGCGATGATTGTTGAGCCCGCGCTGGACGTTCGCTTGCTCGATCAAGACCTGGATCTGACGCTCTTCCACGTCACAGGCCCCCGGCGACGATGATGATCCACAGTGGATCATCGCTGAGCGCGAACACGATGCCCTTGATCCAGAAGCCGGTGCCGATGATGCCGCCCGCGGCTCGGACGTTGCCGCCGTAGTACTCGTAGACGTGGAACGTCCGCGACTGGACCGTCGAGATGTAATAGGCCATCCCGAGCTTCCACGTCGAGATCGCGAGCATCGCGAACTTGAACGGCGTGCCGAGTGGGATCCAGCCGGCATCGACGAGAGCGAGCGTGAGAGCACCGAGCAGGATCGTGCCGCCGAGTGCGACCGCGCACAGGATCAGCTCCTTCCTCTTCGTCGGGCTGCCCATCGCGATCGCGTTGAACGCGAACCACGGCCAGGTCATCCAGGCGCCACACATCATGCTCGCGAGCAGCGGTGCGCTCGGATTCACCACGTAGGCTCCGAGGGAGGTCTCGTGCGGTTCGTCCGCGATCGTGTAGCTCATGACTTGCCGTGCTTCTTGAGGAAGTCGAGTACCTCGTCGTACTGACCGCCTTCGTTGGAGTACCGCGCGTAGTTGCGTGCCGTCGTCAGCCACTCGATCGTCGTCGACTTGATCTCGCCGAGGGCCGCGTTGAGGTGCCCCTGATCGATCGGGATCTCGGTGTTCCTGTCGAGCGAGGCAGCGATCGCCCGATCGGCGGCGGTGTCGACGAGGTTCTCGAGGTCCGCGCCCGAGAACCCGGACGTCCGCTGCGCCAGCGTCGCGTGATCGATGTCCGTCGACGCCGGGCGGCCGGCGAGCAGGATCTTCAGGATCGCCGCGCGCGCGCTGCGATCGGGCGGCGGCACGAACAGCACGCGATCGAACCGGCCCGGCCGGCGGAACGCGGGATCGATCGCCCACGGCACGTTGGTCGCGCCGAGGATGAGCACGCCGGAGTTGTTCTTGACGAAGCCGTCCATCTCCGACAGGAACTGGCTGACCAGCTTGGACGACGTCAACTCGCGCGTGTGCTGGCGCTTGCCGGCGAGGGCCTCGAGCTCGTCGAAGAACATCACGCTCGGGGTCGAGGCGCGAGCCTTCTCGAACAGCGCGTGCAGCTTGCGCTCGCTCTCGCCGATGTACATGTCGAGGACGTCCTCGATCGCGACGTTGAGGAACTGCGCCTTGCACTGACCGGCGGTCGCGCGGGCGAGCAGCGTCTTGCCGCAGCCCGGCGGGCCGTACATAAGGATCCCGCCGCCCGGCTTCTTCTTGAACTTCGCGAACAGTGCCGGCTTCTGGAACGGCAG
>JANOPP010000655.1:0-28868 GCA_031421915.1 Myxococcales bacterium
CATCGCGTTCCTGGCTCGACCGCGAGGTATTGCGCGCGCAAGGCGCCATACAGCTCTGGCACTTGCCCCTTCGCACGGGTTCGCGCAACGGTGATCGCACGCAGGAGCTGGTCCTCCAGATGACCGCGATCTCGTGACCGAGGCACGAGCTTGCACGCGGCCTCGGGCAGCTCGGCCGAGTCATCGGGAAGGTTGCCGACGAGCGCGGCGAGCTCGTCACCGGCACGTTCGGCAAGCGCCGTCATCGACTTGTAGCCGTTCTTGACCTGGAAGCCGGGGTGCCGCAGCTGTTCGAGGCGGTTAGCCTCGGCAAGGGCCGTCCTCCAGGTCCTCGTCACCGGGACGGGCGGTGGAGCCGGCGAGACGGACGCGGGCGGCGTCGGTGACGGCGAGGGACTCGTTGTGGTGGGCGCGCGTGGTGCCTGGACCTCGCGCTCCTCACGGCTTGGAGCCGCCCGCGTGCAACCCGTCGCGATCCAGACCCCGACGAGCCAGGTGCATCTCGTCGACCACGGAACGACCCGACTATACCGTATCATTCCATGAACATGTCATGGAACCGCTGCGATGCTCGCGCGATGACTCGCATCGCATAGTCGATGGACGCCGTAGCGCACGCGACTGCGATCTCGGCTCGACGCCGGAGCCAGACCCTCCGTCGCAGCGCCGCGTCGGACCGTTCGCCATCATGATCGGAAGGGTTGGTGGCAGAAGATGGCAGGGGTACGTTCCGCCTGTGCGTTGACGACTGAATCGGCCCGGATTTCCCAGAGGCCCCACGAACGCCAACTCGGGCTCGGAATTTCCTGAGCGTTCGCCCTGCTGGCACTACTTGTAGCGGGCGCGGGCCTGGTCAAGCTCGGCGATGACGCGCTCGACCAGCTCGCGCGGCTCGATGACGCGTGCGTGCGGACCCCATTCCAGGATCCACGACACGACCGGGGTGAGATTGGTGACCGAGAACGTGAGCACGACGCTGCCGTCCGCGCCGCTCTCGATGACCTGCGTCGGATGCCAGTGGCGCGCGGAGACGAGGGAGGCCTTCTTGCGGCTGAACTCGATCACAACGCGTCGTTCCTCCGCGGGAACACCGACGTGGACCCCGAACGCGCCGTGGAGCACGTTCGAGACGGTGAAATCCGCCGGAACGTCGAATGATCGATCGCGGACGTGGTCAGCGTCGGTGAAGCGTTCGACGGCGAACACGCCGAGCGTCCTCCTCCAATCTCCGAGATCCTTGGCTGCGCTCGGATCGCGAACGCGACATCCGACGACGTAGAGCCCGTGCCGATACAGCAGCATCGCGAACGGCGCAAGGTGGCCCCGTTGCTTGCGTCCGCGCGAGTCCTTGTAGGCGTAGCGGACGAGCTTGCGCGACAGGATACCGGTCTGTAGCGCATCGATGACGTCGTCCTTGTCGTCGTATGCCTTCGTTCCGCCGTCCGGCACGTACGCGAAACGGTCGTGGAACGTCGCCTGCTCGGCCCGTTCGTCGGCAGTGAGCCGCTGTTCGAGCTTGGCAAGCACGCTGCGGACGTCGGCGAGCAGCGGCGTGCCGCGGAGGACCTCGAACACGGTGCGTACCGCGAGCAGGGTGTAGCGCTCGCGTCGCGTGATCGGCACGGAGGAGTGGCTCTGCTCCACGAGCCGGGCGGCGGAACGCCCATCGATCACCAGTCCCTCGATGTCGAAGCTCGCGTCCCGCAGCTCGGACAGGTCACGACGAACGGTGCGCTCGCTGACTCCGACCTCGGCAGCCAGCTCCGACACAAGACGGCCTCTCTTAAAGCCACGCAGGCCATCGAGGACGCGCAAGGCGCGTGCGACCTGGCCCAGATCACCTCGCCGATACATCTCGATCTGTCGTGAAAGTAGGGTTCGAAAGGGGGGCAGATGCCGGAAACGAAGTGTTCATGATCGGTTCGCGCAAGGCTTTCCAGAAGGTTGTCGTGAAGGTTTTCAACAAGGCTTTCGCGATGGTGACCCGGGATCGGCATGGTCGGCAAGGCTTGTCCGGCCTCGGTCGTAGGCTGGATCCATGAAAGCAGCGACCAACCCGAGCTCTACGATCGAACATCCACCACTTGCCCAGGACTCGCACGGCAACCTCTTGCCCGTCCCCGACGGGACCTTCGCCTGGAGGTTGTCGCGGCATACGGGTGGCCGGCCCCGGGTGGTTAACGGTCCTGACCTTGCACCGCTTCGATTGCCGCTCCACGTCACTCTCGATGACTTGATGGACATCTGCGGACCGGGGACGTACCGGCTGTACGCGCTCGACGAGGTCGGTGCAGTGCTCGACTACGTGGCTGACGTCGAGGTCGGGAGCAAGCGCCGCAACGCCGCGCCTGCAGAGCCCGAAGCGCCGGTGTTTGCAGTCGCGCGGGGACAGAGCAGCGATCTGCGTTACGCCCTCGAAGCGCTGACGCACATGGCCCGCACGTACGCCGATTCACTCCGCGCCGTCACTGAAGCGCAGGCCGATTGGGTGAAGACGATCGCCATGGCGAAAGGCTTGCCGCGCAACTTGGCCATGCTGCCGCACCCCGTCCGTCGGCACGACGCCGACGACGACGACGACGATGACGACGATGACGACGGGGACGACACCGACGACGCCCACGCATCTGCCGAACCGACGAGCAAGAGTGGCATCGAGGCGGCGTTGACGATGGTCGCCCCGTACATCCCCGAGATGATGGAGAGCTGGCGCGGCAAGAAGCCGGCGGCAGACACCGAGCAGCGAGCTCCAGTGAATCCGATGGCTCACCTCGCGAAGATTCAGGCGCAACTCACGCCGGCCGAACGGCAGTTCCTCGATGTACTGCTCGTCGGCGACGACTCCGAGACGATCACGACAGACCTTCTCGCGCGGAGCGTCGAGGATGCGGTCGCGACGATCCGGAACGGAGTCACCGGGACTCGCGTGAAGAGCCGTCCGTCGCCGGCCGTCCGGAACGCCGCGCCACGGCTGGATCCCTCGACGGTGCAGAAGCTGGCGACGATCGCCGCGCTGCTCCAGCCGACAGAACGCGCCCGATTGATGAAGTTGGGGCCGAAGCTCATGTCCTCACCCGACGCCATCGATCTCATGGACACCTTGGCGCCGCAGGCGCCCGAGGTAGCGGCCGAGTGGGTCCGCGCGAACCTCGACGACATCGAGGCGAGGTTCGCGTCGTGAAGGCACCGCTCCTCAAGTTACCGGCGAACGACGTCGGAGAACCGGACGTGATCGGGGTCGCTGGTGACGGCAAGCAGCTCGTGAAGCTGATCGCGCTCGGGATGTTCACCGGCGGCATGCACGTGATCCAGCAGGTCAGCGGCGGCCGGCTGCAACCACCGTTGCCGGGTCTCGCGCCGGTGGGTGACATCATGACCGCCGACGAGGTGGCAGAGTTCCTGCGGCTCGATCGCAAGACGGTCTACGACTACGCGGGGCGCGGAGAGATCCCATGTCAGCGACTCGGCAAACGGATCTTGTTCTCGCGCGCCGCCCTCGTGTCATGGTTGGCGTCGTGCAGCAAGGGCTCGTCGGAAAGCAGCTCAGCATGAGTGTTCGACGAGAGAAGAAGTACGGGACGTGGTTCTATCGGAAGTGGGTTCGCACCCCGGATGGACGCAAGGTGCGGATCTTCGGAACTCCCAAGACCGACGGCTTGCCCGAGACGCGGGCAGGTGCAGAGGAAGCGGAGCGCCGAGCTATCACGCGAGTCCTCAACACGGGCGAGCCGAAGAGGCTCGTGCCCATCACGAAGGAAGTGCCAACCGTTCGCGAGTTCCACGAGGTGTTTCTCGAGGCAGCGCGGATCAAGAACAAGCCGTCGTCGATCGAGTCCAAGAAGATCCTCCTGCGCGTGCACATCGTGCCGCAGCTTGGTGACCTTCGACTCGACCAGGTGACGTATGCGGTGATCGAGGACTTCAAGATCGCGCTCGCGAAGACGCCGATCAACACGGACAAGTCCTACGTGGGCGTGAAGATCGAGGCCAAGTCGTTGCGGCTCCTGTCCGCGAAGACGATCAACAACTGCCTGACGGTGCTCCGGCGCATGCTGGTGGTCGCGCGCAAGCGCGGGCACATCGAGAGCGTGCCGGATTTTGAGTGGCTCAAGTGTGTGCGACCCGAGTTCGACTTCTTCGACTTCGCGGAAGCCGAGCGGTTGGTCGCGGCAGCAGAAGGTGAGTGGCGCACGATGATCCTCGTCGCGCTACGCACCGGCATGCGGCACGGCGAGCTGATCGGTCTGCGCTGGCAGGATGTCGATCTGGTTGCCGGGCGGCTCACGGTCCGGCAGAACGTCGTGAGTGGTCTCGTCGGCACGCCGAAGTCGGGCAAGCCGCGCGAGATCCCGCTTGGCGACGAGGTGAAGGCCGCGCTCAAGGCGCACCGTCACCTCCGTGGACCGCTCGTGTTCTGTGACCGGGATGGGAAGATGTTGAGGACCGCCACGACGCGGCATCCCTTGTGGCGTGCCTGCAAGCGAGCAGGGCTTCGCGAGATCGGCTGGCACTGTTTGCGGCATTCGTTCGCTTCGCATCTCGTGATGCGGGGGGCGACGATGACCGCGGTGCAGGAGCTACTCGGTCACGCGACGATCGTGATGACGATGCGCTATGCCCATCTCGCCCCAGAGGTCGTCCGGGAAACCGTTCGGCTCCTGGATGGCGTGGGCAGAGAATGGGCAGAGAAGTCGAAAGCCGCCGCTAAGTAACCGAACTTCGGGTGGAGATTAGGGGGATCGAACCCCTGACCTCGTGAATGCCATTCACGCGCTCTCCCAGCTGAGCTAAATCCCCGGGTCGACCGGTATACTACCGGCCGGGGTCCTGACTGTCAAGAGTCTCGGTCGGATGGGTCCTTGGGCGGGACGTCATCCGGATGCATGTAGTCGGCGAGATCCTCGTCTTCGAAGCTGATCCCGCCCTTTCGGTGCGGATCCTTGGGCAGGGTCGGGAGCTGGGGGCCACGGCGCGGTGGTTCCGCGGCGGCGGCGGCGGCGGAAGGGGCGGGAGCCGCGGGTTTGCTCGGCGACCATCGGGCACCGGAGCCGACGGTGCCGTCGTCGTCGCGCGATCGGCGAGTTGGCGCCGGGGCTGCACCGCGATCATCGAACCGGTTGCGGTTGAATGGCTGAGTCGTCGTGATGTCCGATTCCTCGGCGTTGGCGTCGATGTCGTCGAGCTGCCGGATCAGCTCGCGCGCCTCGGGGAGCTCTGCGACATCGATCTCACCGCGGCGGATCAGATCGAGCACGAGCTCGCCGAGCTCGGCGAGGGTTTCCTGGCGACGCTTGTCGGCGCGTAGCTCGTCGAGCTTTTCGCGTCCCTGCTGGGCACCGCGCGTGAGGGCATCTTTCACCCCGCCGGCCTGCTGGATCGCGCTTCTGAGAAGGGTACCTAGGGTGCCGCGGATCTCCGGGGGGCGAAATGACCCACCACCGCCGGCTCGTCGCTTGGGAGGCATGGGCCGCAGCGTAGCACTCGGTTTCCGTCGAAGGCTGCGGTACCGTCGACACCGCGTGCGGTCCCCCCTCCTCGTCGGATTGCTGCTGCTCGGGGCATGTCCGCCTCCGGTGGAGCCGGCGGAACCGATTCCACCCGTCTCGACGGGCAAGGTCCGGGTGCGGGTGTTCACCGAGCCATCGCCGGTGCGGATGCTCGCGTCTGCGGAGCGGTTCGTGTTCGTCGCGACCGAGCACGACCTCGAGCGCTTCGATGACACCGGCGGCGTGTTCGCACTGACGCCTGCGACCGGGCTGTCGGGGAGCCAGGTGCTCGCGC
Source organism: Myxococcales bacterium (assembly GCA_031421915.1). Taxonomy (GTDB): domain Bacteria; phylum Myxococcota_A; class Polyangia; order Haliangiales; family Haliangiaceae; genus JABFXX01. Next base: position 5,782 of record JANOPP010000655.1, read on the forward strand.
TCGGACCGGATCCCGATCGCAAGCTCGTGTGGATCTTGACCGACGGCGGTGTCGGTCGCTACGAGACGCAGACCGAGGTCTACTCGTCGGTCACGGATCCGCCGGCCTCGATCGGACTGGAGTTCGCGACGCTCGCGAAGGAGGGCGGCGCGAGCATCGCGTCGGCCAAGGATGGCGGCGCGTGGATCGGGACGCCGAAGGGCTTGATCTACGTCAGCCAGAAGGGCGGCTGGATCTCCACCGCGATCAAGGAGCCGATCACGTCGGTCGCGCGCGATCACGCGGGCTGGTTGTGGATCGCGACGACGACGGGGCTCATCACGCGCAAGCCGAACGGCGACACGATCCGGATCGGTGCGGGGCAGGGCCTCTCGATCACGGTGCCGCGGTTGCTGGTCGAGATGCCCGGCGATCGGATGCTGGTGATCGGTTCGGACGAGACGGGCAAGGAGCGCGTCGCGTTCGGCAAGGAGCTGACGTGGCAGACGTATCGCGCGCTTCCCGACGTGACGTGGGACGCAGTGGCGCGGCGCACGAACGGTGCGGTGGTGATGGGCGGCGGACGCGTGTACCGGATCGGCCTCGCGGATCCGACGCGCGTACGGCCGCTCGCCCGCGATGGGATGCGGCTCGTGCCCGTGACCGGTGCGGCGACGACGAGTGAGTGGGAGATCGATCCGATCGATCTCGTGGTGCCACCCGGTGCGACGAGCCTCGGTGCGGTCGCCGACGATCAGCTGCTGATCGGTACGCGCGATCTCGGGACCGCACGGTTCCGGATCTCGCGCGACGGTCGTGCACAACCGCGCGACTGGCTGCGGCGCAAGCAGATGTTCCAGGACGCGACGACCCTGTCGGTTGCGTGCGCGAAGATCGACGACTGCTGGATCGCGACGGGCGCGCGGCAGGCGTGGCGATGGACCGGCGATCGATTCACGGCGGGTGGGCCCGACCAGGTCGTGCTGTCGGTGGTGAGGGATCCGAGCGGGACGATCTTCGCCCTGCATCGCGGCCTGAGCGAGAACACGATCCAGCTGTCGCGGATCGATCGCACGGGCGCGTGGACGGCGGTGCCAAACGTCGCGATCGCGACGCCGGGTGTTGCGCCCGAGATCAGCTTTGCGCGGTTCGCGTCGCCGGGGGCGTTGTGGGTCGGGTTGCGCTATCGCGACGGCATGGATCGCAGGCCCTACGGGATCGCGACGATCGAGACCGCGACCGGCGTCGTCAGCTATCACCGGACCGGCGGTGGTGCGAGCGAGCCGACGGCGTCGCCGCGACAGATGCTGCCGATTCCGATCGGCGTGGTCGATGGCGACGTGCGCGGTGAAACCGCGTGGTTCGCGACGAGCGAAGGCATCGCGCGCCTCGTACGCGGGCAGGTCAAGGTGTGGAACGAGGCAGATGGCCTGCTGTCCGAGGTCGCGCGCGCCGTGACGATCGGAAGCACTGGCAACGCGATCGTCGCCACCGGGGCGGGCGCCGGGATCTGGGACGGCAAGACGTGGACGTTCCCGCCGGCGCTGCGGTTCGAGCTCAATGACGTCGTCGCCACGCGCAACGGCCAGGTCTGGATGGCGACCGAGCGTGGGATCGCGGCGTGGGACGGGACGAAGGTGCGTCGAGTCGACATGCGCCGCGGCCTCGCCGAGAACCAGATCCACGATGTCGCCGTCGATCAGTTCGATCGGGTGTGGGCGCGAGGTTCTGGCTCGTTGACCCTGATCTCGCAGTAGACTGCTTCTATGGTGAAGCCGCTCGTGAGCGCGTTGATCGTCGTGATGATCGTGGCTGGGACGGCGGGCGCAGAGGAGCGCAAGACCAACCCGTGGAAGCCGCTCTTCTTCGCCAGCCTCGGCCTGACGATCGCCGCGACTGCCTTCACGACCGTCTCGCAGCTCACGATGAAGAGCGAGGCCGAGCAGATCGACGCGACGAAGTTCGGCAACCAGCGGATCACCGATGACGACTGCAACGATCGTTCGGTGCTGATGGGTGGCGGCGACGAGCACTTCGACAATGCATGCGCGTGGCGCAGTCGGACACGCACCGGCATGGTGCTCACCGTCGGGTTCGGTGTCGTCGCGCTGGCGACGGCGTACCTCGCGTTCTCCGGCGGAGATGATTCGGCACCCTCGAACGTGTCTATCGCACCGACGATCTCGCCGGACGGTGCGGGCGCGACGATGCGCCTTAGCTGGTAGTCGTCTACCTACATTGCTCACATGAGCTGACTCGGCCAAACCGCACCGTCGACATTGGTTGGATCTGCTTCGCGCTATCATGACCATGGTGGTCGCCACACACCCGTCGACAAGACTGGGCCGATACGAGGTGATCAAACATCTCGCCAGTGGTGGCATGGCCGAGGTGTTGCTCGCTCGTGCGGCTGGGATCGAAGGGTTCGAGCGGTACGTCGTGATCAAGCGGATCCACGTCGAGCGGGCCCGCGATCCGCACGTGGTCAAGATGTTCTGCGACGAGGCGCGTCTCGCAGGCTCCATGCACCACCACAACATCGTCCAGGTTCACGACATCGGTCAGGAGAAGGGCGAGTACTTCTTTGCGATGGAGTACGTGCACGGCGAGGATCTGCGCCGCCTCCTGACCACGGTCAATCGGGCGGGAGGGACCATCCCGACGGAGCACGTGATCTCGATCGTGACGGAGGCGGCGTCAGCGTTGCACTACGCCCACGATCACAAGAGCTCGAACGGGACGCCCTACAACATCGTCCATCGTGATGTATCGCCCGCCAATATCCTCGTCGGGTACGACGGCGAGGTGAAGGTCGTGGACTTCGGCATCGCGAAGGCCTCCTTTCGATCCGCGGAGACCCAATCGGGGACTCTCAAGGGCAAGATCTCGTACATGGCGCCAGAGCAGTGCCTCGGCGCGCCGGTCGATCGCCGCAGCGACGTATTCGCGCTCGGCATCGTCCTGTTCGAGCTGTTCACGGTGCGCCGCCTGTTCAAGGGCAGCAGCGACTTCTTGACGATGAGCGCGATCGTCGCCGGCAATACGCCGAAGCCGTCGACGTATCGCCCGGATACGCCTCCGGAGATCGAAGCGATCATCATGAAGGCGCTCGCTCACAAGGCGGAGGATCGCTACCAGACCGCGAACGAGCTGCGGCTCGCGCTCGAAGCGTACGGGAAGTCTGCGGGACTTCGCTCGTCGACCGCGAGTCTCGGCGAGTACATGACCACGTTGCTCGGACGTCGCCCGGAACCGTGGCTTGTCGAGGACCCCGAGCTGGAGATCCAGGTCGCCGAGGTCGACTTCGACGGCCCAGCCCATAACACCCCGAACAGCTCGCGCGTCGCAACGACGCTGCCGACGCCGCCGCCCGGATCGTTGTTCGCGCGTGTACGCCGGAAGATGGCACCAGCTGGTGGCATCGAGGTCACGCCGATGCCTCCGCCCCAGGCTGCAGGCGTCGACGTACCGACGGAGATCGCCAGCGCGCTGCCTCCGCCGCCGGGCGGCTGGGACGCCGACGACAAGGCTCCGACGACGGCATCGGGGACCGCGATGGTCTTGACGCCCGCGACGCCGATCGGAAGCGCGGCGGTAGTGGGAGGCGCGGTCGTCCCGAGGCGACGCGGCCTGGCGATCGCGGCCGTCGTGACGCTCGCGCTCGTCGGTATCTTGACGTTCCGGTGGATGGCCAGCGGAGACGAGCCCGCGACCGACGCGCCGGCATCTGCTGCGGCCGTCACGGTCCCACCGCCCTCGGAACCCATCGCACCGCCGCTGGCAGCGGAGCCGATCGCGGCCCCGCCGGTGGTGGCGCCCGAGCAGGATCTCGCAGCGCCTTCGGTGGCGGCGAGTGCCGGAGCGCTGACCGCCGCGGTCGGATCCAGGCGGGTTGCGATCAAGAAATCCACCGCGAAGACAGCGCCCGCCAAGATCCGCTCGGACAAGCCGCGCTACGATCCTAAATCGCTATTCCCCAAGTGACCCGCTCCAGACACCCGCTCCTCGCTCGGCTTGCGTGCGTGATGATCCTCGCGATCTCGGCACGCCACGCCGACGCCGATCCCAAGCGCGACGCGCAGGTTCACATCGACCGGGCGGGGAAGCTGTTCGAAGCTGACAAGCCAACCGAAGCGCTCGACGCGCTGAAGACGGCCTTCGCGCTCGATCCACAGCCGCAGCTGCTCTACGCGATCGGTCAGGTGCACGCGAGCCTGGGCCAGTGCGCCGACGCGAAGACGTTCTACGAACGATTTCTCACGACCAAGCCTCCCGCCCAGGAAGCAAGCCTCGCGCGGGAAGCGATCACGGTGTGCAAGGACAAACCACAGAGTCCGACCCCGCCACCGACTCCGCCGCCGACTCCGCCACCGACGCCGCCACCACCGGCACCGATCGTCTCGCGACCGCCCGAGGCCCCCTGGTACACCGACTATGTGGGCGACGCGCTCGTCGGGGCAGGCCTCGTCACGGGCGTCGTCGCTGTGGTCGAGATTCAACGGGCGCGTCGAGATCGCGACCGGGCCGAGGACGCGACGAACTTCGACACCTTCGTGGAGCTCATCGATAGCTCGCAGACCAAACGTACGATCTCGATCGTACTCGGCGTCGCGAGCGTCGCGCTCGTCGGTGGTGGGGTCGCGCGGTTCCTTCTGCACGATCGTCGATCCGAGCCTCGCGTCGAAGTAGCGCCCACGCCGGGCGGCGCGGTGATCACCTGGGGCGGTCGGTTTTGAGGCTCGTCGCGATCGCGTTCGTCGTCGTGGCGGCCACGACCGCTGGCTGCTTCAATGCAGCCGAGTTCGCGTGCTCGAGCGATCTCGACTGCACGCGTTCCGGCGTCCAGGGCGCGTGCGAGGCGGTTCAGTACTGCAGCTTCCCCGATCCGGACTGCGAGGACGGCCGCCGCTACGCCGACTTCTCGGGCCCGTACTCCGGCAGCTGCGTCGAGGATCCCGCCGAGCCGGTCCCCGTGATGATCGGCGGCGCCGTCTCGGGGCTCACCGGCAGCGGCCTCGTTCTCCGCAACAATGGCGCCGACGATCTCGCGATCGCGACGAACGGGCCGTTCGTGTTTCCGACGCCCGTGTTCACCGGCTTTCCGTATGCCGTGGTCGTCGGCACGCAGCCATCGGTCCCGTCCCAGACGTGCACGGTCGACAGCGGCGTCGATCTCGCCGGGACGATGGACATCACGAACATCGGCGTCACGTGCGCGACGTCCGCCTACAGGATCGGTGGAACCGTGACGGGCCTCGTGGGCACGGGGCTCGTGCTCACCAACAACGGTGGGAATGCCCGGACGATCACCGCCGACGGCGCCTTCGAGTTCTCGCAGTCCGTCGCCAGCGGCGGTCCGTTCGCGGTCGCGATCCAGACCCAGCCAACGGGCCAGCTCTGCAGCGTCTCGGGCGCGACCGGAACGGTGGGCGTCGGCAACCTGACGAGCGTCGTCGTCAACTGCACCCCCGGGACGTACACAGTTGGCGGCACGGTCACCGGCCTTGCCGGGACCGTCGTGCTGCGCAACAACGGCGGCGATGACAGGGCCCTCAACGCGAACGGCACCTTCGCGTTCGCGACGCCGCTCGCAGGCAGCGCGACCTACAGCGTCACACTGGTGACGTCGCCGGCCTATCCGCCGGCGAGCCAGACGTGCACCGTGTCGGCACCATCCGGAACGGTCCTTGGCGCCAACATCACGAGCGTCGCGATCGCATGCACCACCAACACGTTCACGATCGGCGGCACGGTGTCCGGACTGACCGGCACCTTGGTGCTGCGTAACAACGGCGGTGACAACAAGACGAACACCACCAATGGGGCCTATTCGTTCACGACGCCGATCGCCAGCGGGATGATCTACGCGGTGACGAGGTTGACGAATCCGTCGGGCCAGACCTGCACGATCAGCAACGCGAACGGCACGGTGCAGGGGGCCAACATCACCAATGCGAACGCGACGTGTGTCAACGCGGGCGTCGATCCAGGGATCCGGTGCTCCACGGGCGTGTTCTGCAATCCGACGACGCAATTCTGCTGCTTCGACACGGCGCTCGGGTCGGGCACCTGCCTGGCGAACGGCGCGAGCTGCAACAGGATCGATCTGCCGTGCGACTCGCGAGCCGACTGCGGGGGAACCAACGTGTGTTGTGCAAGGACCTCGCAGGCAAACGGCAACCTCGGGGCCGTGACGTGCGAGGCCTCCGAGGCGGTGTGCGAGGCGATGCCCGGCATGAACAACTACGATCTCTGGTGCGATCCGAGCGCGGCCACGCCGTGCCCGACGGGCAAGACGTGCACCGGCAGCACGGGGTTCCCCGGCTACTTCAAGTGCCAGTAGCCTACGGCGTGATGGTGGCCGCGCTCGGCCGCTTGGTGCGGTAGGTCGCGTCGATGTAGTCCATGAGATCGAGGAGGTTGGTCTCCATGCGGGCCGAGCCCCCGAGTGGAGCGTCCATGTAGAACGTCCCGCCCTCGCACTGATCGCCTGTCGTCGGGACCGGCACGCCGTCCTGCTGCGGACGGCAGCGGCCGTCGACGTAGACGATGATGAACTTCTGGAACCGCACCTCGATCGGGCGCTCGGCGATCATGTAGAGCGCGAACACGCTCGAAAGATCGACGAGGTCCTGCGGCTCCATGCCGTAGCCGTGGAAGAAGTAGACGACCGGGTAGCGCTTGTCCGCGTTCGCCGGATCGCTGTAGCCGGGCGGCAGGAACAGACCGTACGGGCTCTGCCGACCGGTGCGCGGCGAGGTGTGTACGAGATCCTTGATGTTGGTGCCGTTGTCGAGCGTCTCGGTGCGGTCGCCGTCGGGCCAGCGCTTGTCGAGCCACGCGAACGCGGTCGTCGCGCGATTGATGATCTGGACGGCGGTGCCGACGTGGCGACCATCACCGCGCATGATGTCGGCGGCGGAGGCGTCCGGGTTGCCGTAGCGGACGTAGAGGTTCTTCGGCATCGACGTCCAGTCGATCTCGGTGAAGTCGTACGCACTCTCCGAGGTCTGGCTGGTCAGGAACGGGAAGCTGTCGAAGACGCCGAACGGCAGCTCGTGCTCGGCCATCAGCCCGCCGACCGCGGTGTTCGCCGCGACCGAGTTGTTGAGAAAGTCGCGGATGCCGGCGTCGAACCAGAACGAGGTGTGGCGGCGCTGCGCCTCGGTCAGCTTCGCGAAGGACGCGAGCGCGTCGCTCTTGTACCAGCGCTCGACGTTCGGCGAGAGGTCCCACGTGCCGTTGGCCTGGCCGAAGTCGTAGCAACCAGCGATGCCGACGCCCGGGGTCTCGCCGACCTGGCAGGTCGCCGCAACACCGTCGAGACCGGTGTCCTCGTACGGCTCGCCGGCCTCGTAGTTGCGGTTGCCTTCCTTGCCGAGCGGATTGCGGAGGTAGTGATAGTCGTCCTTCGCGGGATCCGGGTTTGTCATCATGTTGAAGCCGGGCTCGTCCTTGCTCGCCTTGGCGTCGAGGCCGACGTCGCTGAACGGCTCGGATGCGTTCGTGACGACCGGCTCGCCCGCGTCGCGGCGATTGTTGCGGTTGAGATCGACCGCGAGGAGGAGCTCGGCCGGGTCTTGGTGGTTGCCGTTCGGATCGAACACCGCGTTCATGCCGGGCAGATCGGCGCCATCGCAGAACGTGATGACGGGGTTCGTGCCGGCCGGGTTGAACTCCTTGTCGAAGAAGCTGTCGAGGATCATCGGGTTCGCGCAGCGCGTCGCGGGCATGGTCTGCATGAACGACAGCGGCACGCCGGGCGGCGAGTACGGGTTGGTCGGGTTGTAGAGCGCCGGGTTGCCGAGGGCGCGCGCGAGGTCGCGCGACGCGCGGAGCCACAGGCTGCGGCGGAGCGTCAGGCCGACGCCGTCCCCGGACTGGGTGATCTGGTGCTCGAAGTCCGACGTGATCTCGAACTGATCCTTGAGGGTCGAGACCTTCGGGCAGAGCTGACCGACGTTGCCGCGGCCCGCCGCCTCGTCCTCCTTGGTGCAGAACCCGCCGAACAGCGAGTCCGAGACATAGTTGAGGAGGTAGATCATCGACGGGCCCGGATCGCCGCCGATGTTGGCGATGCTGTCGAACCTGTCGGGGTAGCGAAGGCCGAGCGTGTTCGCGGCGAACCCGCCCATCGAGATGCCGATCACCGCGCGCCACGAGAAGTCCTGCGTCTCGGGGGTGCCGGCATCGGAGGCGACGACGGCCTGGTAGGTCGTGAGCTCGCCAGCGCGGAACGTGACTCGCGAGGCATAGCGGTCGTCGTCCTCGCGCAGGAGGTTCGAGACCGCGGGGAAGAACGGCGCATCCTGGCCCGCGCGCTTGGCGACGATCCGCACGTGGCGGGGCTCGGCGTTCGTGGGGAGGCGAGCAGCCTTGTAGGGGAGGGTCAGCTCGAACGGCCGATCCGACCAGGCTCCCTCGGCACCGTAGGTGACGGCCGGTCCGAGCGCCGTGAAGCCGTCGGGCACGATGTCCTCGGCGCAGGCGATCGAGACCTCGCCGGCGGGGACTGTGGTCTTGGCCTGCGCGGAGATCGCGGCACCCTTGAGGTCCGAGCCGCCGGTCACCTCGACGCTGCCTCCCGCGGACAAGGACCCCGTGGTGCCCCCACTGCAGACGATCGTGGTGGAGGCGTCATCCCCGCACGCCGTGAGCCCGACGACGACGAACGCCGAAAGGAGGAGCAACCGGATCCCCATCATGTGGGCGGCAGCGTACACATAGGCCGCCGTAATTCCACCACAAACGGATCGACTGTGACGCAGGCCAAAAGTTGCCCAGCTGCGCGCGATCCGTAGTGTCGACATACGGTGCCGAAGGTCCTCGCCGACATGCATGTTCCACCGGCGTTCCGGACGTGGAGCACACGGTTCGGTCTCGCCGTGATCGTCGCGATCGTCATCGGCTATCTGCCCGCGCAGGTGCTGTCGCGCGACAAGCGCACGGTCAAGCTCGAGGCGCAGCTCGGCGAGCTCGCCACCGAGGAGAAGCAGCTGACCGAGCACAACGCGCAGCTCGTGCGATCGATCGAGGCGCTCCGCTCTGATGTCGGCGCGATCGAGGATCGGGCGCGCGCGGATCTTGGCATGGTCTACCCGGGCGAGCTCGTGCTGCGCGTGGCACCGGTTCCGGAGGTGACGCCGTGAGGTCGGTGACGCGCGCCTTCCGTCGCGCCGCCAAGGTCTCGGTCGGCGCAGTCGCGGGTGCGGTCGCGTGCGCAGTCGTCGGCGTCGGCGGGGCAGACGGTGCCGCCGTGCTCGCCGAGACACCGAGCCTGCCGATGACGATGGTCGTCGTCGCCGTCGCGGCGCTGATGGCGACCGCCGTGATCCGCCGCGTGCAGTTCGCCGCGCCGTCCGCCCGCGCACAGCGCGCCTCGTTCTGGCTCGCCGCCGCGACGGACCTCGCGGATCTCGAGCTCGCCCTGACGCTCGTCGCGGGCGCCCACGTCGTGATCGCCGTGACCGGTGGCCTGTCGTCGCCGGCGTACCCGCTGCTCTATGGCCTGATCGCGTTCGCGATGACCGTGCTCGCGCGGCCCGGTGCGGTGGCGACGCTCGGCGCGGCGGTGCTGCTCGAAGCGGCGCTCCTCCTGCGGACCGGGGTCACCGAGACGACCGCCCTCGCAGCGGGTCTCCACGCGATCTACCTCGGCGGCGCCGCGGTCGCGCACATCCTCTTGCTCCGAGGCCTGACCGCTCGCTATCGCCGCCGTCGCGCGGCGCGCCTCGACGAGGAGCTGACCGCGCTGCGCGAGTCCGCGAAGGACTATCGCCTGATCGCCGCCGCCCTCGGTCCCGCGAGTCGCGCCCCGCGCGTTCGTGACGAGGAGGAGCGCCTGCTCGCGATCGGCGGCGTCGGGATGATCGGTGACTCCGCGAGCTGGGTGCTCGCGACGCTCAAGCGTTCGCTCGGTGCCCGCACCGTCGCGCTGCTCTGGATCGACGACGACGGCGAGCGCGTGAAGCTCAAGGAGGTCGTGTCCGACGCCGATGACATCACCGAGACGCCGCGCCTCGCGTCGGCCGGGATCCTCGGCGCCGTCGTTCGAGATCGCGCGCCGCTGCTCTGCGCCGCGACCAAGCCCGGGCAGCTCACCTACTACGATGGCGGTCGCGCTGGCGTCGCGCTCGTCGCGGTGCCGATCATCGAGAACACGCACCTGCGCGGAATCCTCGCCGCGGATCGCGACGCCCCGTTCACGGAGGCGGATCGCGATCTCCTCGCCGATGCGAGCCACCAGGTCCTGCGCGTCGTCCAGTCCGAGCAGGTGTTCCGCGCCGTCGAGCGCGCGAAGTACGAGCACGAGCGGTTCTATCAGGCGACCGCAATGCTCGGTCGCGCGCTGACGCCCGAGCAGGTCATGGAGACCGCGTTCGACGCCGCGGCTGCGATCGCCGAGTACGACGTCGCCGCGATCGCGATGTACGAGAAGGATCTCAAGCGTCACCGGATCACGGCGGTGCGCGTGCGGCCGGGCGGCGAGGGCATCGTCGATCCCGCGCAGCTCAAGGACCTCGAGTTCAAGGACAACGCCGGGCTCGCGTCGATGGTCGTCAAGAACCGCCACTACCTGCCGAGCGGCGGGGAGCCGCGCGAGGTGTCGGCGCCGATCTACACGCGCAAGGTGAAGGTCGAGGATGCGAAGTCGTTGCTTGTCCTGCCGCTCCTCGCGGCCGACGAGCCCGTCGGGACGCTGACGCTCGTCGCGCGCGCGGAGAAGCGGTTCGGCAAGGACGTCCGCGAGATGCTCTCCGTGATCGCAAACCAGGTCGCGATCTCTCTCGAGAACGGCTTCCTCTACAAGAAGATGGAGACGATGGCCACGACCGATGGCCTCACCGGTCTCACCAACCACCGCACGTTCCAGCAGAAGTTCGCCGACATGCTCGAGCGCGCGCAGCGCCACAATCACAAGCTCGCGGTGCTGCTCTGCGACATCGACCACTTCAAGAACGTCAACGACAAGTACGGTCACCCGGTCGGTGACGAGGTGCTACGCCGCGTGTCGCGCGTGCTCCAGGATGTGCCGCGCAAGATCGACGTCCCCGCGCGCTACGGCGGCGAGGAGTTCGCGGTGCTGCTCGACAACGTAGATGTCGTGCAGGCGACCGCGGTCGCAGAGCGCATCCGGATCGAGATCTCGAAGCTCGTGGTCGACACCGAGAAGGGCCCCCTCTCCGTCACCGAGTCCATCGGTGTGGCGGCGTTCCCGGACGACGGACGCGACCGTACGGTGCTGATCGAGCGTGCCGACCTGGCCCTCTACCACGCCAAGCACACCGGCCGAAATCGCGTGGTTACGTGGCAGGAGGCGCTGGCCGCCAAGACCAAACTGAAGGCGGTCTAGCGGGCTGAGTTACACTGGGCGAGCGGATCCGACCGCGCCGGGGCTGATCGTCGAGATCGGAGGCCAGAGCGTCCCGCCCCAGGCCGAGATCACCGAGCGCTTCGATCCGGGGGACATCGCGGTCACCGCGCGGTCCCGGGCCAGACGCCGTTCATGTCGTCGGCGCGCGCCGTCGCCGGGCCCACGGTCGTCGGCGCTGTCGTCGTCTACCTCACGGCGCCGCGAGAGACCCTGATGGTGTCGCCGACGGCAAGTGCGAGCGCGGTCGGTGTGACGCTCTCGGGCCGATTCTGACGTCGTTAGCTGCCCCCGTGGTTTGACACCGACGGTGGAAGGGTCGGATTGTCCCATCGTGGCGGCAAAGAATTATGTCCTGGACACCAACGTCCTCCTCCACGACGCGCGCGCGATCTTCGCGTTCGCCGATAACAACGTGATCATCCCGATCTACGTTCTCGAGGAAGTCGATACCTTCAAAAAAGATCAGTCCGAGCTCGGTCGCAACGCGCGCCAGATCGCGCGCGAGCTCGACGCGTTCCGCAGCGACGGTGGCCTCTCGCACCCGCAGAAGATGGAGAACGGCGGCACCGTCCGCGTTGCTCTGTCGAAGAACCCGCCGAAGAACCCGGGCTCCGATTCGCGGACGATGGATCAGCGGATCATCGAGATGGCGATCGAGGTCCGCGACGCGGACCCCAAGACGCCGACCGTCCTCGTCACCAAGGACGTCAACATGCGCGTCCGTGGCGACGCGCTGGGCCTCGCCTCGGTCGACTTCGAGCCCGAGCGGATCCAGATCGACGAGCTGTACTCGGGCAACCGTGACTTGCTCGTCCCGCCCGGCACGATCGACAAGTTCTACGCCGACGGTAATGTCGTCGTCGACGCGCCCGGCCTCTACGCCAACGAGTACCTGACGCTCAAGGACGAGACCGGCAAGAGCGCGCTGACCAAGTGGGACAAGAACCTCGCCAAGGCGGTCCCGGTCAAGAAGCTCCGCGACGGCGTGTGGGGCATCAAGCCGCGCAACAAGGAGCAGCACTTCGCGCTCGATCTGCTCCTCAACGATGACGTCAAGCTGGTCACCCTCGTCGGCAAGGCCGGCACTGGCAAGACGCTGCTCGCGATCGCTGCGGGCCTCCAGAAGGTCACCGAGGAGCAGGTGTTCTCCAAGCTCCTCGTCTCGCGCCCGATCTTCCCGCTCGGCCGCGACATCGGCTATCTCCCCGGAACGATCGAGGAGAAGCTGAATCCGTGGATGCAGCCGATCTACGACAACCTCGAGCTGCTCCTCGGCCTCAACAAGTCCGACAAGAAGGAGGGCCGCAGCTACGCGGAGCTCGTCGACCTCGGCTTCGTCGAGATCGAGCCGCTGACCTATATCCGCGGTCGCTCGCTGCCCAACGTCTACATGATCGTCGACGAGGCGCAGAACCTGACGCCGCACGAGGTCAAGACGATCGTCACGCGGGCCGGTGAAGGCACGAAGATCATCCTGACCGGCGACCCGTATCAGATCGATCACCCGTACCTCGACTCGTCGAACAACGGCCTGACCACGGTCGCCGAGCGCTTCAAGCTCGAGCAGATCGCTGGCCACGTGATCCTGACGAAGGGCGAGCGCTCGCCGCTCGCCGAGCTCGCGACACAGATCCTGTGACGCGGGGCGCGTCGATCGCGCTCGCACCGAGGAGGCACTTCGCGGCTTCGCGCGTCGTCCTTCTGGCGGTGCTCGCGATCGCGGCACGTGCGGAGGCGCAGCGTCAGCCAGGGTGGGAGGTCCGCGTCGCGGAGCGTGTCGAGCTCGCGCCCGGCGCCAACGGTGCGATCGCGATCTCGATCGCCGTCGATCGCGGGCTCACCGTGTCCAAGGATGCGGCCGTGATCGTGGATCTGGTGCCGTCGGCGGGCGTGACCGTGCGCAAGCGGCGCGTCGGTCGGAGCGAGGCGGTCGATCCAGAGGCCGATGCTCCGCGGTTCGCCGTCGCCGTGCGCGCGGCCGAGCCCGGCGAGCATGCCGTGAAGATCCGCGTACGATTCTGGGTCTGCGGCGGCAAGGCGTGCAAGCCGATCGACGTGCGCCGCTCCGCGATCGTCGCCGTCGCCGCACCGCCTCCACCTGCGCCGCCGCCGGATGCCGGCGTGGACGCGGCGCCATGAAGCTGCGCGCCTGGCTCGACCGCGGCGTGATCATCATCGCGGCGCTCGCGACGATGGCGACCTCGCGAAAGAGCTGGGTCGTCGAGGCGACGCTGCCGCCGAACGACGCGACGAAGGCGCGGATCGTCGTCGTCGAGGCGTCGTACGTACCCGAGGTCTCGACCGCCGACGGTCGCGCGACGCCCCTCGGGCCGACGTCGTGGCCGGGTACCGGGCGTTTCCTCGTGCGCTCGGGCGTGGCGATCACGCAGGTGTACGTGAGCGAGAAGTGCAACGGCAGCATGTGCAAGAAGTGCGAGGCGCCGAGGGACGCGAAGGTCCGCGTCGTCTCGATCGATCCCGTCGAGACCTGGACCCTGTCGGCGACACGCGCACCCGACCAGCAGCCGACCCAGCTCGAGGCGAACAAGTGGACTCGCTACCGGATCGCGGTCGATTCCTCGCACCCCGCGCACCTCACCGTGAAGAGCAGCCGCGATGCGTACGTGAGCGGATGGGGCGCCGAGTTCTACGTCGACCTGGGTATCGTCGATGTCCCGACGAGCGTGACGTGGAGCGTGACGGCGACGATCGAGGAGCCGTGCGAGGACCTGACGAAGTCGTGCGCACAGCCTGCGGGCGCGCACGTCAACATCACGTCGATCGCCCGCGAGGTGCAGTGATGCGCCGCGAGAGTGGCCTCCTTCATCCGGTCGCGCTCCTCGCGATTGCCGTGCTCGTACTCAACGATCACGTGCTCAAGGCTGCGTTTCCGAGCTGGTGGACCGGCAAGCTGTCCGACGTCGCGGGCCTCGTGTTCTTTCCGCTCCTCGCGTGTGCGCTGCTCGCGCCGGTGGTCAGGATTGATCGCGCGCTCCTGCTCCGCGCGTGCGTGATCGCAACAGCGGTCGGCTTCTCGGCGATCAAGATATGGGAGCCGGCGACCGTGATGTGCGAGCGCGTGCTCGGCGACATCGTCCGCGACCCCACCGATCTCCTCGCACTCCCAGCGCTCGCCTTCGCGTGGTGTCAGGGGGGAGCTCGCATGCACTTGCCACCCAGAACGGGGCCCGCGTTGCACACGGACCCGACATTGCAAATGTACCCAGGACAGCACGGTTTGACGAGCGCACCCTTCGCGCCGTCCATGCAGCCGGTCGTGTCCTCCGGTGCGCACGTCGCCGGAAGGCCGGTGCCGAAGATCGAGCGGTACTCGGCGTCGGAGATGCACGTGTCCCGCACTCCGCTGCTGCCGAGCTGAGTGCAGGCGAGCGTCGAGGCATGCAGGTCATCGCCGCATACCGGGTCGGTGCCGCCGCCTCCGCCGCCGGGCGCCGGCAGATTGACGGGAATCACGAACCCCGGCCCGAAATCGACGCTTGCATCGCCGAGCTCGATCAGCCCGGCGACATCCTCCGGACATCCGGGCGCCGACACGGGCGTGACGACGACATCGTGCCCGCTATCCACGGCCGGATCGGACCCGTACTCGACCCAGTGCTGCGTGGTGGATCGCGTCAACCCATCGCGTCTTGACGGCGTGCACCGCGCTCCGGTCACACAGCGCACGCCGCGCGGGCAGTGGCTCATGCACATCGACGGGCGGCAGCCATTCAGATCGGTCCACGAGAACAGCAGCAGCATCCCGTCGCTCGCGCTCTCGAAGTTCAGGCCGCCCAGGATGTCGAGACTCAGCTTCGTGCTGGTCGTCGTCGGCAAGCCAACGGTCAACAGCGTCAGCTTGTCGCGCTTGCTCGTGTCGTCGTAGGTCTGGAAGTCGTTGATCGAGAACGAGGCGGCGAGGCATTCGAGATCGCCGGCGGGACATACCGGCCGGCTGCCGCACCCACCGAGGAACACACTCCCCACGACCGCCCAGGCTGTCCACATCCCTCCACGGTATCAGAGTGGGCCGGACACCGGACCCGGCCCGAGCTTTGGGACCCGAAAACAGCGAGTTGCGGGTCAACTGGCACAGATCGGAACGACGGGTGGTGCGTGGAACTATCCCATGATCACCCGCCAGAAGCTGGTCACCTTTGGAATCCCGACGCTTGCCACCGGCACCGTTGTTCTCGCTGCTCTCCTCTCCCCATGGGCCGGCCGGGGCTACGAAGCCAAGCCCCCGATCGGGATCGAGGAGCCCAGCGGCGACGGCACGCAGATCGATGTCGTGTTCGCGGTCGATACGACCGGCTCGATGGGTGGCCTGATCGACGGCGCGAAGCGCACGGTGTGGTCGATCGCGAATCACATCCGCAAGTCGGACGCCAACGCGAACATCCGCATCGGTCTCGTCGCGTATCGCGATGTCGGTGACGACTACATCACCAAGGCGTTCGCGCTGACGACGGACCTCGATGCCGCGTTCGCCGAGCTGTCGAGCTTCCAGGCCGACGGCGGCGGCGATGTCCCCGAGAATGTCGACGCGGCGCTCGACGTCGCGCTCAAGATGAAGTGGCGCAGCGGCGCGAAGAAGCTGGTGTTCCTCGTCGGTGACGCACCTCCCGCGAGCCGCGGCGATGTTCCGACCTTCGACGTCCTCGCGAAGAGGGCGGGCGAGCGGCAGATCGTCATCAACACGATCCGTGCAGGTCACGATCAGGAGACCGCGATGGCGTTCCAGCAGATCGCGAGCCTCGGCCGTGGCGAGTTCTCGTCGATCCAGCAGGACGGTGGCGTGCAGCAGATCGCGACGCCGTACGATCAGAAGATGGCCGAGCTCTCGGCGCGCATCGACGCGACGTCCGTGATCGCGGGCGACGAGGGTGCTCGCAAGCGCTACGCCGCGAAGATGGGCTCGGTCGCTGCGGCTCCGGCCGCCGCGCAGGCCGACCGCGCCGCGTACTACGGCAAGGACGCCAAGCGCGCCGAGAACGACGTGGTCGGTGGCTACGCGAACGGCACGATGAACGTCGATTCGCTCTCTGACGGCGAGCTGCCGGCGGACATGCGCGGCATGGCCAAGCCGGCCCTCAGGGCCGAGCTCGACAAGCGTGTCGCCGAGCGCAAGGCGGCCCAGGAGGAGATTGGCCAGCTCGCCAAGAAGCGCGACGAGTATTTGAAGGTCCAGGGCCCCAAGGGGGGCGAGGGCGGGTTCGACGCCAAGGTCAAGGCCACCGTCGAGAAGCAGCTGAAGTAGTTTCCTCGGGCGGCGGCCGTGGTATGTCGCCGCGATGTTGTTTTCTGAACTGGGCCTGATCCCGCCGCTCGCCTCGGCCGTCGCTGCTGAGGGATATACCGAGCCGACGCCGATCCAGGCCCGCGCCATTCCGCATGTGCTCGCCGGGCGCGACCTGCTCGGCCTCGCGCAGACCGGCACCGGCAAGACGGCGGCGTTCGCGCTGCCGATCCTCCAGCGCCTGACCGAGCGCACGAACGGGCCGACTCGGACGCGTCCGATCCGCTGCCTCGTGCTCACCCCGACGCGCGAGCTCGCGTCCCAGATCGGCGAGAGCTTCACGATCTACGGCAAGAACCTGCCGCTGCGCAACGCGGTGATCTTCGGCGGCGTCGGCATGGATGCGCAGAAGCAGGCGCTCCGCTCCGGGATGGACATCTTGGTCGCCACCCCGGGCCGGCTCCTCGATCTGATGGGGCAGGGCCTCGTCGATCTGCGCCCGCTCGAGGTGTTCGTCCTCGACGAGGCCGATCGTATGCTCGACATGGGCTTCATCCACGACGTCAAGAAGGTGATCGCGAAGCTGCCGCACGTGCGGCAGACGCTGTTCTTCTCGGCGACGATGCCGCGCGAGGCGCAGCAGCTCGCGGATCAGCTCCTCAAGAATCCCGAGACCGTCGCGGTCAAGCCCCCGGCGACCACCGCGGAGAAGGTCGACCAGGAGGTGTTCTTCGTCGAGAAGGCGGACAAGCGTCCTCTCCTCACCGAGATCCTCCAGGACGCGGCGATGGCGCGCGTGCTCGTGTTCTCGCGCACCAAGCACGGCGCGAACCGGATCGCCGAGCACCTCTCGAAGGCGCGCATCGAGGCCGAGGCGATCCACGGCAACAAGAGCCAGGGCGCTCGCGAGCGCGCACTCGCCGGCTTCAAGTCGGGGCGCGTGCGCGTCCTCGTCGCGACCGACATCGCGGCGCGCGGCATCGACGTCGACGCGGTCACTCACGTCATCAACTTCGACGTGCCCGAGGTGCCCGAGACCTACGTGCACCGCATCGGCCGCACCGCGCGTGCCGGCGCGTCGGGCATGGCGATCACGTTCGTCGAGGTCGACGAGCGCGGCGATCTGCGCGCGATCGAGAAGCTGACGCGCCAGGAGATTCCGGTCGTCGAGGGCCACCCGTACGAGTCGACCATCCCGCACTCCGCGACGCCTCCGCCCCGCCTGTCGGCGCGTGAGAAGGAGCAGAAGAGCGGTGATCGCGACGGTCGTCCGCCGATGGGGCGCGGTCGTGGTGGCGGTCGCAGCGGTGGTGGCGGTCGCAGCGGTGGTGGCGGTGGTGGCGGTGGCCGGCGTCGCGGCGGCGGTGGCGGCGGGTTCGGCGGCGGCGCCGGCGGTGGTGGTGGTGGTGGTAGTCGGGGCCCGCGCCCACCGAGCGCATGACCGACGAGCGCGCACTCCACGAGCGCGCGTGCTCGTTCTGCGCGAAGGCCGTCGAGCAGGTCCAGCGGCTCGTGATCGGTCCGCCGGGCGTGAGCATCTGCAACGAATGCACGCAGCTCGGGCATCGGATCATGTTCGACAACGAGGATGCGATCGAGCTCGCCGCGATCTGCTCGTTCTGTCGCAAGGCGCGTCCCGAGATCCAGGCGCTGATCGGCTCTGACGTCAACGACGTCAACATCTGCAACGTGTGCGTGCAGCTCTGCACGGAGATCATCGCCGAAGCCGTGAAGGAGGGCGCAGCAGCGCTGCCCCACGCACGCGTGCGCGAGGCTCCGTGGAAGCGCTGGCTGCGTCGCGTGTTCTGAACGCGTGGAGGGCGTGTTAGGGTCGATCGCCGAGGAGGGCGAATGGGAGGCGAGTCGAGTCGAATGGTGGAGGCCACCACCCGTCTGTTCGATGTTCTCCTGACGGAGGATGCGCCGAGCACCATCCTGGACTCACTG
This sequence comes from Myxococcales bacterium, assembly GCA_031421915.1. GTDB lineage: Bacteria > Myxococcota_A > Polyangia > Haliangiales > Haliangiaceae > JABFXX01. Next base: position 24,321 of record JANOPP010000655.1, read on the forward strand.
GCACGGATCGTCGGCGAGACGCTCGGCGTGGATCGCAGCCTGATCTACGACGCCTCGTTCACGCGCGATATCGCGGAGTGCCTGACCGAGTGGCTCAATCCCCAGCGCCCCGAGATCACGACGACCAAGGCGAACTATCCGATCGCGTTGTTTCGGGGAGCCGCGGAGCAGATGGCCAGGACGCGCGATCCAGTCGCGAGCCATGCCCGCGCTCCGAACGCGATGATGCTCTCGGACGGATCGGCCCCGATCCTCCACGGCGATATGAAGATCGCGAGCCTGCTCTGGTATCCGTTCGCATTTCGCGACGACGGATTCTATCTGCTCGCGTTCAACCACGTCGACATGCACCACGACTGGGACGCCGCCGAGCTCGAGTTCATGCGCACGGCGACCCGGCACGTCTCGATGGCGCTCCTGAAGATCGAGCTGATCCGCCAGCGCGCGCATGCCGAGGAGGTGCTGTTCGAGGCGCAGAAGCTCGAGAGCCTCGGGATCCTCGCAGGGGGCGTTGCCCATGACTTCAACAACCTGATGGTCGGCGTGGTCACCGGCGCAGAGCTCCTCGCGCGGCGCTTGCCGCGCGACTCGCCGATGCTGGAGCTGGTTGGGCAGATCCTCCACTCGGGCCGCCGCGCCTCGGCGCTCGCCGGGCAGCTGCTCGCATTCTCCGGCAAGGGACAGCCCGACGAGACGACCGCAGACTTCGCGCAGATCGTGAAGAGCACGATCGGGCTCGTGCGGTCTTCGCTCGGGAACGCGACGCTCGATCTCGACGTGGTCGAGTCCGCGGCGATCGACGGCAACGTGTCGCAGCTCGAGCAGGTCGTGATGAACCTCGTCGTCAATGCAAGCGAGGCGATGCAGTCGCGGACGGGCGGTATCCGCGTGAAGATCGATCGGCTCGAGCTGGACGAACGCGGTGGTGGGGCCTACGTACTGCCGGGCCCGCTACCCGCGGGACGGTATGTCCGGCTCGACGTGTCCGACGACGGTGGCGGCATGGACTCCAGGACCATGACGCGGATCTTCGATCCCTTCTTCAGCACCAAGCGCGCCGGGCGAGGCCTCGGACTCTCGGCGGTGATCGGAATCGTCAAGCACCATCGCGGTGCGATCCGGATCAGTAGCTCCGTTGGCGTTGGAACCACGTTCGAGGTGCTGTTCCCGGTCTCGGGACGTCAGATCGACGCAGTCCGGCCGCCGGCGCTTGATGGCGGTCGCGATGGCCAGCGCCGTACGGTGCTGTGTATCGACGACGATGCGGAGGTCCTTCACGCCGTGACGAACGTCCTCGAAGACGCTGGCTTCGTGGTGCTCGCGGCGATCGGCGGGGCGCAGGGGATCGCGATATACAAGGAGCGGGCCGCCACGATCGATTGCGTCCTGCTCGATCTGACGATGCCGCAGCCGGGTGGCCGAGAAGTGATGAAGGTCCTCCGCGGGGCGTGCCCATCCTTGCCGATCGTCCTGATGAGCGGGTTCACCACCGACGAGCGAATTCAGGATGTGATCGATCCGATCACGCAGTTCATCAAGAAGCCGTTTCTCGCGAACAGCCTGGAAGCTGCCATTCTCGGCGTCCTCGTGCCGCGCGTACCTCCCGGCGCGTGAGCTACAGCGCGTCGTTCAGAACGACCAGCCGACGTTGAGGTGGAGGAGGGGCAGCCACTTTTCATCGAGCGACGGACTGCCGAGTGTGGTGTCGCCCTGCGCAGCTGGTTCGACGACGAGGTAGCGCGCGCCGAGCTGCGCCTCGAACGTGAACCCGACGTTGGTGGCGATCTTGTAGCCAATAAATGCGCCGAGGGTGAGCCCGCCCGCAGCGACCGCGACGTTCGGCGGGATGTCGTCGAACTTCACGTATTCCTCGAGGAGCTCCGCGCCGAGCTCCATGCCGTGATCGAAGTCGCCGATCACGTAGTAGCGACCCTGCAGTCCACCCTCGAGCTCCGTGCCTGTCACGTTGGTGCCGACGCCCGAGACCTCGCGCTGCCCTGCACCGAGTGTGACGGACACGCCGATCTTGTTCGCCACGCGATACTCGGCGGTGAACTCGACGAGCGGGACGATCAACCGCAGCGGTGCGAACAGCACCGAGATCTTGTGGCCCTTGTTCGGAGGCGGCGCCGGCGTCTCCGACGGCGGCGGCAACATCGCGGGCGCGCCTGGCGCGGGCTCGGCGGGCGAGGCCTCGTCTGGGGGGCCCGCGGGCTCCGCCGGTTGCGCGTCGGCGGGTTGCGCCGCGACGACCGTCGACCAAGCGAGCAACGCCACGACCATCAGCGGGGTGCGGTTCATGACCGTGACGGTTTCACGGCGGTCGCAGCCAGAGCGCGCTGCACGCCCGATTTCCGCTCATCGCCGCTAACTACCTGCGTGCGACTTGGCGTCTCGCTGGCCGAACCACCGCGGCACCAGCTCGTCGGCCGCGCCCTCGTGGCACTCGGTGAACAGCGCGCGTGCTCCGTCGAACACCTCGAGGTTGAGCAACATGCGACGCGCGCCGTTGAGCTCGGCCCAGCGCACGAGACTCGATGCGGGCTCGACCGTCCCCGACGTACCGATCGCGACGAACAGGTCGCAGTCGCGCAGCGCCTGCTTCACGGTGCGCTCGGCGTCGACGGGGATCGCCTCGCCAAACAGCACGACCGCTGGACGCATCCGCTGATCGCAGTGCATCGGTGCCTCCCCGTCGGCCGGCTCGAGCTCGGTCGTACAGGTGTCGCAACGCCAGCGCCGGAGGCTGCCGTGGAACTCGCAGACGTTCTTCGAGCCGGCGCGCTGGTGTAGCCCGTCGATGTTCTGCGTGATGATCTGAAACTTCGTGCCGCGCGGCAGGAGCTGCTCGAACGCGGCGAGCGCCTGATGTGCGGCGGTCGGCTGTACGGATTCGATCGCCCGGCGAAAGCTCCAGAACAGGTCGGTCACCGCGGCGCGATCGGCAACCAGTGCGTTGACGTCCGACAGCTTCGCGAGCCGCGGGTCCGTCCACAGGCCCCCAGGGCCGCGGTACGTCGGCAACCCCGCGCTGTGCGAGATGCCGGCACCGGTCAGGATCGCGATGTTGCGGTAGCGGGCGAGGTCCATTGTCTTAGTGTACGTCATACAATATCAGTTCGCAAGGCCGGTCGAGGCGGCGGCGTGTATGCTTTGCCGTGTGAGGACCGGCGCACTCGTGGTGATCCTGGCGAGCGGCTGCTCGTTCGAGATCACGGCCGATGGCCTTGGTCGCGATGCGGCGAACGGTGATGGTCCCCGGCTCGATGCCGCGATCGATGCGTTGGTCACCGACGACGCGGCGGTGATCGACGCAACGCCGATCCCGTGCACGACGACCGGTCTGGCCTGCCCTGGCGGGACGACGCCGCACGTGATCCCGTGCGGCTTCCCGGGTGAGTGCTGGGTCGGCTGCCGCGACGGGAGCTCGGTCGACTACGCTGGAGCGCGCGCGCTGTGTTCCGGGTGGGGAGGCCGGCTCGGCTGGATCACCAATCCGCTCGAGGAAGCGTGCCTTCGCCAGACGATCAACGGCGCGATCGCGCTCGGTCTCGTGCAGGCGCAGAACGCCGGGCTTCCCGGGTTCGGCTGGACCTGGAACGGTGACACGGTGTTCTATTTCGGCTGGTCGCCCGGTCAGCCGAACGATGACGACGGCATCGAGAACAATATCGAGCAGTGCGCGTACTCGTCGACCTCGTCGACCTGGCAGGACGAGGCGTGCACGGGCATGCATAGCCGCTTCACCTGCCGTCGGTAGGCGCTATCGCCAGTCGGTGACGGTCTCGCGCAGCTCGCCGAGTCGTGCGCGAGAGAGCGTTCCGACCGCGGCGAGCACGAGGTGGTCTGGGGACAGCACTTCGGTCGCGATCTTGACGACGTCGTCGACCTGGATCGCCTGGATCGCCGCGAGCCGCTGCGACAGCGACGGTGGCGGGTAGTAGAGCGCGGTGCCGCCGAACCAGCCGACCATCGCCGCTGCATCGTCGATCGAAGCGAGCGTCTCGTAGCGATAGCGCACGCGTGCCTTGGCGAGCTCGTCGTCGGTGACCTGACCATTGCGGAGGCCATCGAGCAGGACGAGGAGCTCCTTGACCAGCGACGGAACCTTGGCGTTTGCGGTCGCGCCGGCGATCTCGAACAGCGCGGTATCGGCGAGCGGCTCGATCGCGGCGTGGATCGAGTAGGCGAGGCCCTTCTGATCCGCGAGCGTGTAGTGCAGCCGTGTCGACATCCCGTCGTCGAGGACCCGCAACAGCGCGACGAGCGCGACGTACTGGGGATCGAGCTCGGGGACGCCACGGAACAGCACCGCCAGCGAGGTCTGCGAGCCGGCGTCGGGGACGTGGCGGATCAGCGGGCCCTTGGCGAGAGGGGGAGCGGCGGGCACCACGACGCGCGTGCCGGTCGGCATCGTCGCGAGCGCCTTGGCGGCAGCCTCGACGACGCGGCCGTGCTCGACGGGGCCCGCGACGCACAGGTTCGCGTTGCGCGCGCCGTAGAACGTCGTGAAGTGGCGGCGGACATCGTCGACGGCGAACCGCTCGA
>JANOPP010000656.1:0-14899 GCA_031421915.1 Myxococcales bacterium
CGGGCGAGTGTCTCTTCGGTCGGGTCGCCGGGGCCCCGCTGAGACTCCACCTCGCGGGCGTCCTTGGGCGACGGAACCGAAGAGACACTCGCCCGTGTGATTGCGACGTTCGTCGAGAACGGGCCGCGCGAAGTCCACACCCCGACGCTCTCGGACGCCGCGTGCGATGTGTGGGACGGGCTCCCCGAGCACCGCGCCGCGGTCGAGGACACGCTGCTCCGGTTCGCGCGGATCGACGTCATTCGAAGCGCCAGCGGCGAGCAGATGTAGATCCCCAGGCGAGAGTGTGCGTCAGGGTTGCAAGTTCTGGTCAGCACGATTCACGATCTTCCGCCGCGAGATGCCTCCTTGGACAGCTATTCTGACGTTCGTGCGATGTGTGCTCGGGCTCGTGGTCATCGCTGCATGTGGCCGCGTCGGCTTCGACCCGGCCGGCGGCAGCGACGACGGGATCGCCACATGCGGGAAGGGAGCGACCGAATCCGGATCGCATCCGGTCGCGTTGTGCGCGGGCCGGTCACGGTACACGCTGCCTGCACTCGCCGGCTCGCGTATCAAGGTCCAGCTGGAGCTCGGCGCCGCCAACGTCACGTCGGCAGACCTCGCGCTCGAGTCCCCTGACGCAACGCCGCTCGGCGGCCCCGTCTGGACGCCGATCCTGATCGAGGCGAGCGGGCTCACCGGCGTCACGGGCGATCAACAGATCGTGATCGATGCTGATCGCGCACTCGACGTCACGCTGTCGATCGAAGTGACTCCGCCGCAGGGGCGCGTGTTCCACGTGTCGCCCGATGGCGACGACGCGGCCGACGGAAGCGAGAATCGGCCGTGGCAAACATGGGACACGCCGCTCCGAGCACTGCAGCCGGGCGACACCCTGATCGCACACGACGGGACCTGGTCGACGGGCTCGTGTAGCGGGCATAACGGACCGTGCCTCGCCGGCACCGCGATGCCGGACATCGACTGCAACGTCGGCGTGGCCTCGGGCACGCAGAGCGCACCGATCACGGTGCTCGCGCAGCATCAGCGGCAGGCACATCTCGCAGCCGACGGCCGCTCGCCGGCGTTCCGGATCTTGCGCTGCTCGTCATGGGTACTCGACGGGATTCATGCGAGCTCGCGCGACACTGCCGCAGGTGTGAATGACGGTGCCGTCGTCACATTGAGCGACGTCCCTGGGGGCGTCGCCCGCAACCTCCTGCTCGAGCAGCCGAACCGGTGCCAGAACTTCGAGGTCCTGGGCATCGGCGGGGCCGCGACGGTTGGCGCGCTCATCGAGGACAACGAGATCTACGCGTTTCATCGCCACGGTATCATCGCGTACGGCACGACGAGTGTGACGATGCGCCGCAACTTCATCCACTCGCGCGACACACCAAACCTTCCCTGCTACGCCGATGGCGATCCGGACCGCGGTGATGACGCCGTCAACTGTTTTAGCTTCCTCGGGCCGACGCATTGCACGGTCGAGAACCTGTTCGCGGAGAACATCGAGAGTGGGGTCGCCGACTCCGACTCCGTGGAGCTGCACGTGCGTGGTTCGTTGGTACGCGACGCGTACTACGGTCTGTACGCCGCAAGTCTCGCCTCTCCGCCGGCGGTGAGGCCGGGCCCGATCGACCTGACGGACTTCGTGTGCCTCGGCTGCGATGTCGGAATCTGGAACCGCGGAGTCCAGCTCGTAACCTCACAGGCGACCCTCGTCGGTGGGCGCCCGCGAGCGAGCACCAGTTATGGCGTCGGCGCGATGGCGGACGCTGCGGGCGGCACGACCGCGTCCTTCGTGTTCAGAAACGTGCTCACACTCGACAACACGACGTGTGGATTCTGCGTGCAGAGCGGGGTGAGCGGGTTGATCAGCCACGGAAACGCGTTCGCGAGTACGACGGCCTACCAGCCGAACGAGCCCATCGACGACACGGCCGGCGCGATCCAACAGTCGCTCGCGATCGAGCCGACGCTCGTGGGAGATACGGGTGGCAGCTGCTTGGTCCGCGTTTCGGGCTCGAGCAACATGGCGACAGCCGGCGAGGGTGGGCTTCCGATCGGCGCGAACATCGTGTACCGGATCGAAGACGGCGTGACGACCGATCGGAAGCTATGGAACCAGCGCACCGGCGAGTTCCCGTGCGGCGCGATCGTCGCGGGCGTCAACGACGTCGCGGGCGCGAGCTGTTTCGATGCACACACCCGAATGCGCGTCGGGGTCGCCGGTTGCCCGATCCCGTGACCACGTTCGTCGTTCGTTGCTGGCACGATCGAAGGTGCCGGGTGTATCGCGAAGGGAGTCAGCCCGTTGTTCGATCATCAAGGCGCCGGCGGTCTACGACACGGGGGTAGCGAGCGGCGGCGGATCCTTGGTTCGGGTGCTAACCAGCTAGCATGATCGGTTCCTTCGACCGGCTCGGATTCGCGCGGCACGCACGGGGGTTCGCGCCCGCTGACCTGGCCGTCGATCTCACCGGCCGTGTGTGCCTGGTGACGGGCGGCAACGCCGGCCTCGGCCGCGCGACCGCGCTCGAGCTCGCGCGCCGGCACGCGACCGTGCGACTCCTGTGTCGTGACGCCGGGCGTGGAGAGGCCACGCGCGACCAGCTCCGCCGCGAGGCAGGCGTCGGACAGATCGAGACCGACGTGGTGGACGTCTCCGACCTCGCGTCGGTGCGCATGCTCGTCGACCGGCTCGCCTTGCCCGTCGTCGACGTGCTCGTCCACAACGCCGGCGTGCTCCCCGCCACCCGCCAGCTCACCGACGATGGCCTCGAGAGCTGCTTCGCCACGCACGTCGTCGGCCCTCACCTGCTGACGCGGCTGCTCGAGCCCGCGCTCTGCGCGGCCAGCGACGCGCGGGTCGTGTTCGTATCGTCGGGCGGGATGTACACCAGGCGGCTCGACCTCGACGATCTGGACTGGTCGCGACGCGACTATGACGGCGTCGTGGCCTATGCGCAGACCAAGCGCATGCAGGTCGTGCTCGCGGCTCGATGGGCGCGCCAGCTCGCGGGCACTCGTACCTCAGTCTACGCGATGCACCCGGGATGGGCCGACACCCGCAGCGTCGCGCTGTCGCTGCCTCGGTTCCACCGCGTGATGCGTCCGCTGCTCCGCACGCCCGCGCAAGGCGCCGACACGATCGTGTGGCTTGCCGCACGGAGACCTGCTCCCCCAAGGGGTGGGTTCTGGTTCGATCGCACCAGGGTGTCCGCCCACTACCTGCCATGGACGCGCGAGGCACCAGGCGACGAGGAACGTTTGTGGGGGCTGCTCGAACGCGTCGCTCGTTGACATGGAGTTTGTTGGTCCGCGATCTCCTCGATGCAGATAACGCCGCTGCTCTCCGCTGAGAACACCGCGCATCGGCCGAACCCGGTCCGCTTCTACGCGGGCCGCAGTCCGCGCTTCATCAAGCTCGGTCGGTTGATCCGCTATCGCAACGCGGACGTCGATGCGTACCTCCAGGCGCACACCTCGCAGTTCCCAGCCCATCCGAGCGTGCACGAGGTGGTAGGTCATCGACGCGGCGGCACGTTCGTGACCCGCGGAGGTGTGCAGCGTCGACTACGCCGACGGCACCAAGTGGGAACGAACGAATCGGGGTCGGTTCACCGAGCGAGCCTAAGGCCGACGACGGCCTCGAACGTAGAGACTCTGCCGAACGAGAGCGGCGTGTGCTGCGTCTTCCATTGCGCGAGCGTGAGTGCGGGCGACGCGCCCACGAGGGTGTCGCCACCGCTGGTGTTGGGCCCCGTCAGGCACTCGTCCGGGTCGTCGTTCTCCCAGACCTCGAAGCGGAGGGCCGTGGTGGGCAGCGAGCTGAGCTCGAGCAAGGCACCGCTCGGTGAGAGCAGATCCGCGTCGACCTGGTAGGTCTTGAGGTTCTCGTCGGCGGCTCCCAGGCCCGAGTCCTGGCCCGCGCAGCCGAGAAACTTGTTGGTCGCGTCTTCGAACAAGAACACTTCGAGATCGAGAGAGCCGAAATCGAACACGTTGCTGACCGAGATGCTGGCGACCCGGACTGCCTCCACAAAATTCAGCGACTCGCGCAGCCTTGCCTGTGCCCCATCGGAGATCGCGGTGACGATGACGTCGTGCCAGCCTGGACTACCGATCGACCAGACGTGGTCGAGCCGGCAGCCGCCGCGACACATCGCGGCCGCGATCCCGATGCCTTGAATCCCATCCGGCGCGATCGAGATCGCGACCGGATCACGGGCGAACACCTCGTACGCGAGCGTGAGCGTTGCGACACCGCGCAGATCGAGGATGCTCGCTGGTGCAATCCGCCGGACGTCGGGACTGCCATCGACCTCGATCGTGACGTCGTCGCTGCCTAGCCCGCCCGACGGGCCCCGTGCCTCGACCCGGATCACGCGGGTGCCCGGTGTGATCTCGTACGCCGGGAGTCGGGCGACGAACTCGCACATGGTGCAGGACCCGAGATCGGAAGGAGGGAACACCTCGAACGGCGCACGCGTGCGATCGACGTCGACCACGAGCGAGGTCACGGTGCTGTCGAGTACCGTGACCTTGAGCTCGACGAAGCCGTGGCCGACGACCACCTCACTCGACGTCGGCGAGGTGATCTCGACCGAGGAGTCGGTACACCCGACGAGCGCGACGAGGACCAGGGCGACGGACTTCATGCGGGAGCCTTCTGCACGCGGTGTGCACGTTCACGGCGAGCCGAGACGGGCTCGGCAGGCCAGGTGGGCGTCAGGATCTCACCAGCCTGGCAGACGCTGCGTCGATTCAGCCAGATCTTTGCCGCTCCGATCGCCGGTGTTTCCAAGCTGCCAGTTCCTGGTGGCTGCCCCCGGACCGAACAGGCATCTCTGCCAGGCGAGGAACTCGGGCATGATCAGCGTGATGATCTCTGCCAGTCGAGGATCGTGGGCGTGATCAGCGTGATCTTCGCGATCGACGAGTACGAGGGCGGTGTCTCGGATCGGCTCGAGAAATCGACGAGGCACCGGCGGGTCGTGTAACGTGCTGTCCGGCTGTCCGGCGCGATGCGGTGCCCGCGCGCTCGTGCCGGCCACCGAGGCCGACGATGCGGCAACCTCGAGCTGCCCGGGCTCCGCATCATCGAGCCCGAGTCCCGACGTCGAGAAAGATTGTCGTCGAATCCGCTCGGATCGATCCGATGCCTCGTCGAACCGTGTTTTGACCGCGGCGATACGAATTCGGATACAACCGGCGTCGTCCTGCGGAATCCGACATGCATGAGTGAAATGGATCTCAAGTTCGGGCTGGTCGCGTTGTCCGCGATCTTCTTCGTGATCGATCCGTTCGCGGTCGTGCCGGTGTTCCTGTCGATCACCACGGGCGACACGCCGGATCATCGACGCGCGATCGCGCTCCGCGCCGCGTTCGCATCGTGGATCTTGCTGTGCACGTTCGCGGTCGCGGGCGGCTTGATCTTCGCGGCCTTTGGCATCTCGCTCGGCGCCTTCAAGATTGCGGGCGGCATCATGTTGCTCTTGATGTCGATTGACATGATGCGCGCACAGCCGTCGCCGACGCGCACCACCTCGGAGGAGCAAGACGAAAGCAAGACGCGCGACGATGTCGCGATCTTTCCGCTCGCGACCCCGATGCTCGCTGGACCCGGCGCGATCGCGACCGTGATGGTCCTGATGTCGCGTGCGGAGGGAAAGGTCGTTCCGACGGTCTCGGTGTTCGTGGCCGTGACCGTGACCTGTCTCGCCTGCTACCTGATGATGCGGAGCGCCGCCCGGGCCGAGCGCATGATCCCCAAGACGGTGTTGCGCGCCTTCGAGCGCGTGATGGGCCTGCTCCTCGCTGCGGTCGCGGTCGAGTTCATCGCAGGCGGCGTCCGCGACATCATCCATGTGATGTAGACCAGGGTCCGCGTGGTCTGCGATGCGCCGAGCCTCGGTGCCCTGCCGAAGCAGCGTGCTCGATCGGTGGGCGGTCCGTACGAGCGGCAGAATCTCGGCCGAACCCTCGGGATCGTGCGGGGAGCATTGCACCAGGATCGCGCGGTGCGACGAGGTAGGTGGTCGGCACGAGCGACCGCCGCGAACGCGAAGCCACTTGGACGCCCGATTTCTCGGTACCATCGGTGGATGAGGATCTCGCGGATCAGCGTCCTGGTCGGGCTCATGGGTTGCGCCGGAGATGACGGCAGCGGAGGCGGAGGCGGTGGCGGCGGAGGAGCTGGCGAGCCGACCGAGCTTGCGGGCATCACGGCTGCGCACAACCAGGTGCGGTCTGCCGTTGGCGTCGCGGCGCTGACGTGGAACGTGGATCTCGCGAACCTCGCGACCGGCTTCATCGAGGACTGCGTGTTCATGCACAGCACGCAGAGCCAGCGCTCGAACCAGGCCGGCTTCATGTACATCGGCGAGAACCTGTTCTCCGCGGGGGGCGCGCAGCCGACCGGCGCGCAGGTCAGCGAGGCGTGGGCGTCGGAGAAGGCGATGTACGATCACGGCTCGAACTCGTGCACCGGCGTGTGCGGCCACTACACGCAGCAGGTGTGGTCGACGACGACGGATCTCGGTTGCGCGATGAAGGCGTGCAGCAACGGCTCGTACATCGTCTCGTGCGAGTACGGACCGGGCGGCAACTACTAGGGCCAGCGACCGTACTGATCGCCGTCAGCGGAGCTCAGCGACAGATCTTGCTCGGGCGGTCCACCACGGACTCGCACTCGAGCCCCTTCGGGCAGGCCAAGTCGTCGTCGCACGGGTCCTCGCACGCGTCGAGCTCGCGGCCATCTTTGGTCGTATACGAGAGGCGGCGCATGTCGAGGGGGCACGAGATGTTGTCGGGACATCCGCCCCCGCGCCCGGATGTGTCGTTGTCGCCGCCACTCATCTTCTGCCCGCCGCTACAGGCTGTGAGCGCTACTTCGCGCAGTAGGCGTTGAACCGCGATCGTTCGTCGAGCGTGGGGCCGAGCGTGACGAGGTCGCCCGAGCGCGGGGCCGACAGGCGCGCGAGGAACGTCTTGCCCGTCGCGATCATGTACGCGTCCGCGAACGGGTCGACTTGGTTGCGCGCGCAGACGCCCACCTGAACGTCGTCGATCGCCTGGCGCGCGCACTTCGATGGCTTCTTGTTGCGTACGGTCGTGACGGTGCTCGTCTTCGCATCGAAGCGGCCGAAGGCAAACCAGCCCACGTCGGCGAAGCCGAGCGAGCCGGGCGCGAGGACGGTGAGCATGCCGAGGTGCCCGTTGGTGAAGGCCTTGCCCTTCACGGTGAGGCTGAGTGGCTCGGGCGCGGGCGAGGTCATGGCGAACACGCGGAAGTTGCAGTGAGCCGCGGCCTTGCAGTGCTGCGCGACGATCCGATCGCCCAGGAAGATCATGCGCGTGATGAAGTCTTCTGCGTCGATCACGAACGTGCGGAGTGGCTTCTTCGTCGTCGGGTCGAAGACGTAGCCGTTGATCGATTGCTGTGTGTCGTGGAGGACGAGGATCGCGGTGAGGTCACCCGTGTCATTGATCGCGAGCATCGGCCGCGCGTCCTTTGGGAGCGTCGTGCCCTTGGGAAGGCAGAAGCCCTGGGTGCAGCCATCGACGAGCTCGGCGTGAACCGGGAGGCCCGGGAGGAGGCGTGAGGCGGCGGGTGTAAGCCGCTTGCGTGCGACGTCGACGTGCCAGCACCCCGCGATGCCGATGGGGAGCTGCGGTGTCGATTCGTCCTCCCACATGTCACGGCGCTTGATGTGCGCGCAGATCATGGGCTTGGCATCGACGATCCCGAGCTGGAGCTCGAGCTGACCCTGTTCGTGGTTCTCGCGACCGACCGTGGGGCGGAGGGACCGCGGGATGCAGGTCGCGCCGACGGGGATGATGGGTTCGGGGGAGCCGGCGGCGAGGCCGTGGCAGGCGATCACGAGGGCGAGTGCCGAGCGGAGAGGGGGAGTCATCCAGGGTCCAGTGTCACCGATCGGGGTGCGCGGCCACGGGGCAGTCGCGATCCGCAACGCCGGTGTGAGATCGGCGTGTGTAACCCCGCGAACGTCCGTGGGCCTGAAGGGGGCAAAACGGGACCGTCCCGTGCAAGCTCGAGGGGCACCCGTGACCCGCCGATCCGTCCTCCTGCTCGCGTCCCTGCTCGGTGGGTGTCCGTCGTCGCCGCCGACCGACCTGACCCCGCCCTGCGAGGAGACCGGGGACTGCCCGGATCCCGTCGAGACGTGCACCCCCGACAAGGCAGTCGGGGACTTCCTGATCTGCACACGGACCACCGCCGACGCGTACCTGGTGGTCGCGCAATATGGCGGCGCCGGGGCGATCGACCTCGACGCGAGCGACGTTCGGCTCAACGGCGAGACGGTCGACGCGTCCGGCGCGTTCGACGTCGCGACCCGGACGTTCACGTTCAAGGCGGCGGCGGTTCCGCCGTCGAAGTACAGCTACCTGTTCCGGTTGCGCACCGCGGCGGGCGCGGATCTGCGGCCGCTGTTCGTGCCGCTGTGGGTGGGCGACGGGGTGAAGTACGCCGGCTTTACGTGGAACGACGCGATCCTCTACCAGATCTTCACGGACCGGTTCCTCGATGGGAAGCCGAGCAACAACCTCGACAACTCGGTGGGTGATCTGGCGCGCGTGACAGATCCGCGCAGCAAGTGGCAGGGCGGGGACTTCGTCGGGATCACGCAGAAGCTCCGCGACGGCTACTTCGAGTCGATGGGGATCAACACGCTGTGGATCAGCTCGCCGATGCTGAGCTCGCACCGATCGCAGCCCGCGGTCGCGCTGGCGGATCAGACGCGGTACGCGAGCTATCACGCATACCACCCGACGGTGACGGGCTACACGCACCTCGACGACCTCGGCTACGCGAGCGCGGTGGAGACTGCGTTCGGTACGGAAGCGGAGCTGCACGAGCTCGTCAACGAGGCACACCGTCGCGGGATCCGGATCATCCCGGACTTCGTCACGAACCACACGCATCGCGAGGCGAAGCTGTTCGAGCAGCACCCGGACTGGTTCTTCGGCTACCAGCCCTGCGACGGCCGGTGGGATGTGGGCCGGCTCGACTGCTGGTTCACGTCCGACATGCCGGATGTCGACTACGGCGGGAACCCCGCGGCGATCACGAAGGTCGTCGATCACGCGCTGTGGATGATCCAGGAGTTCAACTTCGACGGGTTCCGCGCCGACGCGCTCAAGCACATGGATGATCGGTTCGTCCGGGCGCTCAAGCGTGCGGTGATCGACGAGATCGAGACGACCGTGCGCGATCACGGCCGTGCGCTCGAGCCCACGGTGTTCTACATGGTCGGCGAGTCGCTCGGCGGCTGGGCGCGCTACCACGTACGCGCCGACATGGTGCAGGGCCAGGTCGACGAGAGCTACTACAACAACGTGAAGGCGGCGCTGCTGACGTTCGACATCAGCGTGAGGCAGCTCGCGGACTTTGCGATCGCGAATGACACGGCGTACCTCACGCCGCAGAACACGTTCGGATCGCAGGGCGGCTACGCCGGGGCGATCATGGGGAACTTCTTCGGCAACCACGATCAGGTGCGTGCGTTGACCGAAGCGCAGAATCGCGGCGGTGGTCACGAGCGGCTGCGGCTCGCGCAGACGTTCCTGATGACGTCGCCGTACAACGTGCCGATGCTCTATCAAGGCGACGACATCGGGACGACCGGTGGTCCTGACCCCGACAACCGGAAGATGCAGCGGTTCACGGGGCTGAACGCGGAGGAGCAGACGTCGCTAGCGAACGTCCGGAAGGCCGGGAAGCTGCGCGCCGACCATGTCGCGCTCCGGCGCGGCACGCGGACGACCGTGTACCTGGAGGACTACTTCTGGGTCTACAAGGTCACGTTCGAGGACAACGAGGTCTATGTCGCGATCAACCGCGACAATCCGCGAACGTGGTCGCCCCCGGCGGGCTTCGTCGACGGACTCGGGACGTGCAGTGGCGGGATTATTCCCGTCCTCGCGTCGTGCATCTTCGTGCGTCCGAACTGACGGAGACACGGTCCTCGCGGGGCGGTTGCAGGGTTCCCGCGCGAAACTAGATCCTCAATGCTTCTTACGTGTTCCTGACACGAAGAACAGATCGAGACGCCGCGTTGCGCGTCAGGGTTTGCCTACGCCGTTCTGCGGCAGGAGGATCCATGAGCGAAGCGTCCCGTCCCACGAAGAAGCTCGGTAGCTGGTTGCGCCGTCACAGCCTGACTCTGGTCGCCGCACTCGGCGGCGCCGCTGGCGTCGCGTATGCCGCTGGCTGGCACTCACCGCCGAAGGTCACCGCGGCGCAGACGCACCAGATCTCGGTTGCGCCGACGCCTGCTGCGGTGATGGAGCGCGACTCGGTGCAGGACACCGTGCAGATCGCGCTGATTCTCGACACGTCGAGCAGCATGGACGGCCTCATCAACCAGGCGCGATCGCACCTGTGGAAGATGGTCGACGACATGGGGAAGATGACCCGCGTCGTCAACGGAAAGACGCGCGGCGTGAAGATCGAGCTCGCGCTGTACGAGTACGGCAACCAGACACTGTCGGGGCAGGACGGCTACATCCGCATGGTCCTGCCGCTGACGTCGGACCTCGACACTGTCTCGGAGAAGCTGCACGGGCTGTTCACCAATGGTGGATCGGAGTTCGCGGGCCAGGCGATCGAGAAGGCCGTCACGGGGCTGCAGTGGTCGGCGGATCCGTCGGCGATGCGCTTCGTGTTCCTCGCCGGCAACGAGGGCTTCGACCAGGGGCCGGTGCCCGCACTCACCGCGATGGCGGCCGCGGAAAAGAAGGACATCAGCGTCCAGCTCATCTACTGCGGCGCCGCAGGTGAGAGGACGTGGGAGGCCGCCGCGAAGCTCGCGAAGTCGGACCTCGTGACGATCGATCAGGATCAGGTGGCGCAGCACATCGCGTCGCCGCAGGACGCGGACATCATGCGCCTCGGCAACGAGCTCAACGGGACCTACATCGCGTATGGCGCCGAGGGCAGGGCGTCCGTCGAGCGGCAGAAGAACGCGGACGTGTCGTCGGCGAAGCTGAGCCCGAAGGTCGCGCTCGAGCGCGCGCAGCTCAAGAGCAAGAAGGCGTATCGCAACGACAGCTGGGATCTCGTCGACGCCGTCGAGAAGAACGCCAGGTTCCTCGAGCAGGCATCGGACGACAAGCTGCCCGCTGAGCTGAAGGGCAAGTCGCTCGCCGAGAAGGAGCAGATCGTCGCGGCGAACGCGGCGAAGCGCGCGGAGCTCAAGTCCAAGATTGCCAAGCTCGAGGCCGAACGCACCGCATTCATCGACGCGGAGAAGAAGCAGCAGGGGTTGGCAGAGGGGCCGTCGCTCGATAGCGAGCTGATGAAGTCCGCGAAGAAGGTCGCTGGCAAGAAGGGATACAAGCCCTGATGTACAAGGACGATGATGTCGCTCATGCCGAGCGCGCCAATGCGCTGATCGACGAGATCGCGAAGCTCGAGCACGACAAGGTCTCTCAGGCGGCGACGGAGCAGCGCCTCGAAGCCGCGAAGCGCGAGCTCGCCGCCCTGCAAGCACCGCCGCCTATGGTCGCGCCGGCTCCGCCGAAGGGGCCCGGGGCGATCGCGCACGTGCTCGTGTTCGGAGTGACCGCAACGGTCGCGTTCCTCGGCTACACGCTGATCGTCTGAACGCAACAGGCCAGAGCGTGCGGGTGGCGTCCGGCGCCGGTGGTATCGTTGTGCGATGCGGATCGCCAAGGCATGGGCCGGTTGTTCGGTCGTCGTGACGACGCTCGCCCTGGCGGGTTGCTACGCGCCGTCCATCCGTCGCTGCGAGCTCGCCTGTGCGAGCGGCGAGCAGTGCCCGGACGGCCTGACGTGCAACACGAACAACATGTGCGCGAGCTCTCGCAACGATCTGTGCACCGGCGGAAGTGACGGATCGATCGACGTGCCGACGGATGTTCCGCGCGATAGCGCGTGCACGTGGCGACCGACGTCCAACGTCGAGCCGTGTGCGCTCGACGCAGATCTGGCGATGACGGACTTCGCCGTCAACGGGACGATGACGGTCGACACCTCGCTGATCGCGCTCAGCGCGTCGCAGCTCACGGGTGAGCCGATCGCCCTGGTGAAGGTGCGCGATCTCATCATCGGCCCGGCGGGTAACCTCGTCGTGATCGGCAATCGGCCGCTGGTGATCCTGGTCGCCGGGACCGCGCGGATCGAGGGCGGGATCGGCTACGCGGCTGCGGCCGATCCGGGGGTCGGCGTCACGTGCGCGGGCAGCGGCGGTATCGGCACCGGCGGGACTGGCGGCACGCTTGGGTCCGGCGGCGGAGGCGGCGGGCATGGGACGATCGGCCTGAACGTGAGCGGAGCGGCCGGCGGGTCGGTGGTGAATGGTGGAATCTCGGGCGCCGGTGGAGTCATCGTCGGCGTCGGCAGGCTCGTTCCCCTGACGATGGGGTGCGCCGGCGGACGTGGGGGCGGCGGGACGAATCCGGGTCGCGGTGGCGGGGCCATCCAGATCTCGGCGCGCGGCTCGCTCGTCGTGAGCGGTCGGATCGAGGCGAGCGGAGGCGGTGGCGGCAACGCAACGGGCATCGCCGCCGGATCGGGCGGTGGCGCCGGCGGCGGCATCCTGCTCGAGGCGGAGACGTTGAACCTCACGGGTGCGCAGTTGTGCGCGAACGGGGGCGGCGGTGGCGGTGGCGGTGCGCAGGCAAGCAGTCCTCTCGCGCAGGATGCGACGTGCTCGCTCGCCGCGGCGCGCGGTGGTGGATCCGGAACTGCAACGGTGGGTGGCGCGGGAGCGACCGGCACGATCCAGGCGGGCGTCGGTCAGACAGCCAACGCGAGCAGCGGTGGTGCAGGCGGCGGCGGTGGGCCTGGATGGATCCGGATCAACGGTGTTCAGACGGGGAGCCCGATGCTGTCCACGCCCGCGTTCTCCCCGGGAAGCTGACATGACCTACCTCCTCGCCATTCGTGCAGTTCCCGTGGGACGTCCGTGGATCACGGGCTTCTCCGAAACGGTGAAGGCACTCGGCAAGACCACGTTCGGTCCGAAGGGCAAGCTCGTCGCCGGTGCGGACCTCGTCGGCAGCTACGACTTCGTCGAGGTCGACGATGCACGGCTGCGGTGGCCGGACCTGACCACGCGCGCGTCCGCGCTGGCGTCGAACGTGATCGCGGGCCACGTGATCGGCTTCGTCACCTGGGAGTGGGAACCGGGGCGCTCGATCGACGCGCGCCTCGGAGATGCGCTGTCCTGGGTGCGCTGCGCGCGCGGATGGGTCAGCAACATCGAGCGGCTCGTCGATAGTGTGAACCTTCGCAAGTTCAGCCTCGCCGTCGACGTCGGGACCCCGCACGGGTTCGATTCGGGTGCGGCGTTGCTCGATCGCACGGATCCGGCGTATCGCGAGTATGTGCTGATGGCCGTGATCGACGCGGCCTCGACGCGCGGCCTTCGCTTCGAGCCCGCGTGGGATGACGCGCAGGAAAATCCGGTGCGCGGGACGTTCGTCGGTGGCACGCCGGCGGAGACGCCGATCGAGCTGTGGACGTTTCGTCAGCCCGACGAGCTGGCGACGATGGTCGAACAGATGGTCGCGCTGTGAAGCTGCTGCTCGCGCTGGTCGCGGTGCTCGGGCTCGTCGCGGCGCGACCACGACATGCCGAGGCTTGAGGCGTCGGTGCGCCCGTCGGTCCGACGGGGTGCGAGGGAGGCGAGACGCGGAGCCGGCCGCTGTACGTCGGCGCGTCGGCAGGTGGCTCCGACACGACGCTCGTGTTCTCGGGCGATCTGTACGTCGACCTGCGCCAGTACGCGGTGACCGCACTCGCCGGCTATCGCTGGCCATCGAGCACGAGCCTGCGCGTCGCCGTCGGTGCCGTTGTCGACGGCGAGCTGGAGCGGAGTGGGCGCGTGTTCGATCTGGGTGCCGGTGTCGTGGGCTCGGTCGCGATGTCGCGGTTGTGGACGCGCGCGCCGTGGTTTGCGGCGGGGACGATCGGCTTCGGCGCGTCGCGGGTCACCACGCGCGAGCGGCTCGCGGGCGCGCCCCGGATCGGGCTGGTCGCGTTCGATGCGCGCGGTAGCCTGATCGCGGGACGCACCTTCGGGCCGGTGAGCCCGTACGTGCTGGCGCGCGCGTTCGGTGGACCGGTATTCTGGCGGCTCGACGACATGGACATCACGGGGACGGACACGCATCACTTCCAGCTCGGCGCCGGGGTCTCGGCGCTGGTTGCCTCGCGATGGACGATCGTCGTCGACATCGCGGCGCTCGGCGAGCGCGCCGTCTCGCTCGGGCTAGCGGTGGATCTGTGAAGACACTCGCCGTGGTCGCGCTCGCAGCGTGCGGAGGATCGTCCGCGCCGGTGTTGCGCCCCGCGGCGGCGAGCGAGGTCGTGCCCGTGCTCGAGTATGCGGTGCTCGCCGGAGGCACCTGGTCGACGACGCGCGCGCGCGGGAAGATTGTCGTCCTCGACGTGTGGGCGACGTACTGCAAGCCATGCAAGGACGCATTTCCTCGCCTTGCGGCGCTGGCGAAGGCGCACCCGGAGATCGACGTGGTCGGACTGTCGGTCGACGAGGCGGACGCTGACGTCACGCGGTATCTGCAGGAGGTTCCGGCAACGTTCACGATCGCTCGCGATCCGGAGATGACGATCGCGAAGCCGCCGATGGAGATCACCAAGCTGCCGACGTTGATCGTCCTCGATCGCGCGGGACGCGTGCGGCTGCGCGCGGTCGAAGCGAAGGAATCGGACTACGACGCACTCCCCGCACTCGTCGCCACGCTGAATGCCGAACCCTGAGCTCAGGGGTTCGGTGCGGGCGCCGGGGCCGGATCTGGAGTCGGAACGGACTCCGGGGTCGGCGCCGGAGGAGGAGGTGAACCGGCAGCGTCCAGTAGCTTCTTCTCGGCATCGAGCGCGCGCTGCTCGGCGGCGGTGGCG
>JANOPP010000657.1:0-1760 GCA_031421915.1 Myxococcales bacterium
CGCGCGGCGCCTTGCGCGCCGACGGACGCGCCGCTCACCGTGGGATCAAACAGGAATTGCGCGACAACTTAGTGACCGCCCTGGCGCGCGGTGAACACGGCGAGGCCCTCTTCCCAGGACTGATCGGCTACGGCGACACGGTGATTCCGCAGGTGGTCAACGCCATCCTCGCCGGCCACGATCTGCTGTTGCTCGGTTTGCGCGGACAGGCCAAGACGCGACTGGCGCGCGCGCTGATGCGCTTCCTTGATCCCGTGGTTCCCGCGTTGGCGGGCGACCCACTGCGCTCACATCCCCTCGCGCCGGTCGGTGCGGTGGCGGAGGAGATCGTCGCTCGCGATGGCGACGCCGCCAAGGTCGTGTGGCTGGCGCGTGAGGAACGTTACGGCGAAAAACTCGCGACGCCGGACGTGTCGGTCGCTGACCTGATCGGCGATGTCGATCCCATCCGCGCCAGTCGCGAAGGCTATGACTTGGGCGATCTGCGCGCCGTGACCTTCGGCATCGTGCCGCGCACCAACCGCGGGATCTTTTGCATCAACGAACTGCCGGATCTGGCGCCACGCATCCAGGTCGCGTTGTTCAACATCCTCGAAGAACAAGACGTGCAGGTGCGCGGCATCCCCCTGCGTCTGCCGCTCGACTTGATGCTGGTCTTCACCGCTAATCCCGAGGACTACACCAGTCGCGGTCAGATCATCACGCCGCTGAAGGACCGCATCGGCGCGCAGGTGCTGACGCACTATCCCAAAACTCGTGACGAAGGCGTGCGCATCATGACGCAGGAAGCGCACGTCGCGCCGACCGCGCAGTGTACGCCGGTGATCCCCACGTTGTTCCACCATATCATCGAGGAAGCCGCGCGCGCCGCGCGTCATAGCGAATTCGTCGACGGCAAGAGCGGCGTCAGCGCGCGGTTGACCATCGCCGCGCTCGAAGCGTTGCACGCCAACGTCCTGTCGCGTGGTTTGATCACCGGTGAACGCGCGCCGATGGCGCGGCTGGTCGATCTGCCGGCGACGCTCGCAGCGATGACGGGAAAAATCGAACTCGCCTATGAGGGCGAACAAGAAGGTCCGCTCAAAGTCGGCTGGCACGTGCTTGGTGAAGCGCTCAAAACCTTGTGGGCCGAACGCTTGCCGCCGGTGATCACCGACGAAGCCAGCGATCGTCCGGCCAAACGCGGCGAAGAACGCAAACCCGCTGACGAACGCGACGCCGGTCCGTGGAAGGACATCCTCGCGTGGTTCGCCAAGGGCAATCGCGTGGCGTTGTCGGATCGTTCCTCCACCGCCGATCACCTCGCCGCATTGAACACGGTGCCCGGCTTGGCGCTCGCCACCGAAGGCGCACTCGCACCGCCCGCAGCGGAAAAAGCGCTGTGGATGGAGTTCGTTCTCGAAGGCCTGTTTCACGGCGGTGCGCTCGCACGCGAAGATAGCCTCCGCGGTTTAGTCTACTCCGATCTGTTGGTGCACTTGATGGGCCGCGAAGACAAGAAACGGAAGCGTCTATGAGCACGCTGCCGGGCCATCACCTGCCAACTTCGCACCTCGTACCTTTTCCACACCGCTAACATGCAATTCACCTACGAACACTTCGACTGGCGCGAACTGGCCAACCGTCTGGCCCGCGAAGGGCGGATGGATGAGTTGTTCCGTGAACTGATGTTGGCGGCCAATGGCGATGTCGAAGTTGCGGGCACGGGTAGCTATACTCGCGCCGATGGTTCGACCGGGCTGCTGGCCGACGCGGCCTTC
>JANOPP010000658.1:0-7535 GCA_031421915.1 Myxococcales bacterium
CGTGCTATCTGGGCCCTCCCGCCGAAAGGAAGACTCTCCGATCAAGTAGGACCCACCAGCGTCGCTTCGCTCCGATCGCCATGACCGAACCAGGCGATCGTCATGCACCGGTTTCGGTGATCGCGATGGCCGAACTCCGCAGCCATACGCAGTCTTGTAGTCGGACCATTGGATCGCGTCGAGGCGTTCACGAACCGAGGAGCGCACCGTCTCACTGTACCCCTGCCGACCTGTTGGCGCGCGCGGCAGCCCAACGCGACGGCAGCGGCCGGTAGATCGAGCAAGCGGATCTTGCGCGTGAGCTTCGGCAGCACGTCGGCGAGGTACGCGATCGGATCGACGCCGGCGAGCCGGCACGAGCCGAAGATCATTGGCGGTCGGCTGTTCGACGAGGTCGATCCAACGTAACCGTCCGATCACCGATGTCGGCCATGGGCCTGCGCGCGAGTTGAACGCAGATCAGCATGTCCCGTCGAACCGCCGTGGGCGAGAATGGCGTGGCGAAACGGGCGTGCTCGCAAACCGCAGCGGAGGCCAGTGAGTCAGACGAAGGGTGTGCAGATCTTCGATCGCTTTGTCTGGGTGTGGGACAACGCGCACGACATCGTCGTGGCTCGAATGGTCGAAGCGGCCGAGGGGGGCACCGGCATTGGCGCAACCGAGATCGATCACTGGCGCCTGGTGGCGAGCGTCTCGGACTATGCATTCTCGCTGTCGGCATGCACGGACGCTGAACGAGTCGCGCTTGGTGTGGTGTTGCCACGCGCCCGTGCCGCGATCGAAACACACGGAGATGTCGTGAAGAAGGATCTCGTGGGGTGGTCGGTCCTCGCAGGCGTGGAGGTCTCCGGCGGGTTCTTGCGCGTCGAACGCCTGCCCGTGGCCGCGCTCGTCGACGTCGTCGCGTCGTTCGCGGATCTGATCGCCGGTCGCTTCACGCCGGATCCGCCTGAGGCTGCGTGGCTGCTCGGAGCTCCAAACGGCCGCACGACGATCGGCATGAGGCAACCCGATCGATCTGGGGGCACGAACAAGTCCGGACTCTAGAACGCTGGCTCCCCGGTCCTTTCCACCCGAGACCTCGGAAGTTCGGGCTGCTCCCTGCTGCCACGTGGCTGCCACGCTCGGGCAGATCACGCCGGATCACGGCGGACACGCCGGGACGAACCGCTGATGCAACCCCGCGTGGTCATTGCAGGGTCGCGAGACGTTGGAACATCTCGCGAGGTCGCATCAGGGTTCGAGTCCCCCTTCGCGCACGACTTAGACGGCCGAAAGGCTTCGCTCTCCTCCAGCGAAGCCTTCGGCATTTGCCAGGGTCTTGCCACGCGCACCCAACATCCTGAGGATGCGCGTGTCCGGATCGGCGTCGCCAAGCGAGGCGGCGCGGACCGGATCGGGCAGCTCGCGCGCATGTGCTTCAGCCACGTGCACGTAGAGCATCGTCTCGTCGATCCGCTTGTGGCCCATCCACGTCTGGAGCCGCCACGGGTTCACGCCGAACAAGGCGGCGTGGGTTCCGAAGGCGTGACGTAGCGTGTGCCAGTAACGGACGGGCAAGCCGGCGCGGCGGCAGATTCGTTCGAGCCCCCGGTCCGCGAAGCTGTCCTGCATCCCTGTCCCGTCGAGGTTGCGCACCACGAGCCCCGTGCGAATGGTCGACATCCGCTTGAGCGCAGCGTGGAGCGCTTCCGTCATCGGCACCGTTCGGCGGGTCCGGCCCTTCGGAGTCGTGGTCTCACCGTTGCGGATCTGGAAGTTGACCGTGATCGTACTTGCGATCATGTCGACGTCCTCGCGCCACCGCAGCGCTTTGACCTCACCGACGCGAAGCCCGGCCTCACCGGCCAGGGACACGGCGGCGTACCACTCCTCGCCCTCGGCCTTCGCCGCCGCCAGGAGACGCGCGTACTGCGCGAAGTCCCACGTGACGATCTCGGGCCTCTCGACCTTGAACATCCCGATCTTGGGCGACTTGCCGATCACCTCGCAGTCGACCGCGTACTTCAGCGGCTTGGACAGCACGGCGAGGATGTTGTTGATCCGCTTCTCGCTCAGCTCCAGCGCGACGAGATCCGCGCGGAACTGTGCCACCTCGGAGACCGTGATCTCATCGAGCCGATGCTCGCCGAATCGCGGCTCGAGATGATTCTTGAAGATGATCTTCTTCGAGCGCACCTCTGATGGCTTGTTCTTCCGTCCGACCACCCACTCGCGCCAGAACTTTCCGTCGAACCACTCCTTGAACGTCGGCACCTCCTTGCTCTTCGCCGCGCGCTCTGGATACAGGGTGCGCTCGATATGTTCGAGCAACGCCTGCTGCGCGGCGACCTTGGTGTTCACGTGCTTCGGCGCGCAACCGCTAATTCGTTCGCGCGTCCCGTCGGGCCTCCGCACCATCTCGCGATAGCGCCAGCGCCCATCACTCTCACGTCGAATCGGCATCTCTAGCCTTTCCGAGTCGACGTGGCCTTGCATGAGTCCAACCACGACAGTAGCGCCCCACGACGGAAAAGTATTCGCTTGCCGAGGCGTTGATGCGGGATCACACCCCGCCCGGCGTAGTCATAGACGGTGTTGCGATCGACGCCGAGGAACGCGGCGACTTCATCGGCGGTCATGACCTCGCGATCTGGATCCGCAGGCGTTGGTTCCGGTGCGGAGGGAGCCGTGGGCCCGAACCTCTGCCGCAGATAGGCGACACCGGTGTGTAGCGCACCGAGCGCGATCACCCGCAGGAGCTCGCGGTCGTGGCGCCCGTCGATCACGATGACGTCGGCGTCGTCGTCTCGCGTGTCGCCAGGGGATAACTTCCTCGCGATAGTCGCCATCGCTACTCCGCCGCCCGCTTCGCGAGCTGGACGCGGAAGATCGCGGCGATCTCGTCGATCGACTTCGGCATCAGCTCGGCTGCGACCGCCGGCAGATCGTCGGGGCCGATCGCCATCAGGAGCGGCATCAGGCGAGCCTGTTCGTCGGCGCTGAGCTGCTCGCGTACCGTTCGCAGCTTCGTCATGAGCTCGGGCGGCAGCGAGGCCAGGGCTCGCATGACGTCCGCAGGCGATCGCGGCACCGCCCCAGAGCTGGTCTCGGTGCCTGCCACCGACGGCGTTGCGCGGCGCCAGTCAAGCAAGGACCGCAGATCGAAGCCCGTGGTGGCATCGGTCTTGGAGCCCCCACGGAATGTCTCGATCAGGTTGTTGACGAGCGTCATCGCGGCCATCCCGAACTCGATCAACCGCTCGTCCTTTGGCCTCTCGAACGGCTCGTCGTCATCCTCATCCTCCTCGGGCGCTTCGCTTGCCACTGCCGCGACAGGCTGCGGCGCTGGGCCCGCATTGCGGAAGAACCCGCGCGAACCTGCGACGGACTTGATCCATTCCGCCTGTGACTCGGCCAGCACGTGCACGCCCTCGCGAAGCGTGTCCGCCATCCGCAAGCTTGCGGTGAGCGTTCGCTCGTTGTGCTGGAACGCGAGTTGCGTCGCGCGGATGTTTGCCTCGAGCACCAGGCGCACATCGCTGCCCGAGGCGGGCAGCCTCATCGGAACCACGTCCACTTGATCCTCATCGGGTTCCGCGCGAGCGTTCTCGGTGCCGTTGCGAGGCCCGGCGATCGTGATCGGCATCGTGATGTCGAGGAACTCGCCTTTCGCGTCGATCAGATCGAGCCGGTAGGTGCCCGGCGGCAGGATCTCTTCGGCATCGGTGATGCTGTAATGGAGGGGAAACAGCATGGGCTGCTTGTGCGCATCGAGGTGATGCCGTGGACGGCCGCCTGTGTGGCGGCGGACGCGCCAGCCGGCGGCGGTCTCGGGGAGCTTGATCGCGCGGCCGTCGACATCGCGGGCGAGCGGGGCATTCGAGGGGGACGGCATGGTCGGAGCGGGTTCGGAGTGGGAGCGCATTCCTCACGCTAGCCAGCCCGTCAGACAAGCCTTGTCACGAGCGCGCAACCGCGCGATATCAGCTGCGGGTGATCAGATCCCCTTCGAGCCCGAAGCCTTTGCCGTGCACTTCGATCCGCGCGAGGCGGCCTTTCGAAAGGCCCCGTACGGGTGCGCGCGATCCTTGGCTACGCGCAGGGTTGCGCGACGGCCTAAGGAGGAAGTCCGCGCGAAAGCTCGACGCCAAAGGCTTTGCCAAAGCGTTCTGCTCTCAATTCACGCCGTCCGACGTGGGGTATTCGCATGTATCGGCGAGGTGATGTCGGGCAGGTTGCGCGTGCGTTGCGCCTCCTGAACGCGTTGCGCGGGTTCAAGCAGGGCCGAAGCCTCGTCGATCTCGCCGCAGAGCTCGGTGTCAGCGAACGAACGGTGCGCCGTGACCTCGCCGAGCTCGGCGATGCCGACATCGATGTCGAGCTGACCCGGCTCGATGGACGTGCCGCGGCCTGCCTGGTCGAGGCAAGCCACAGCTCGGTGCCGATCACGCGGCGCGAACGGTACACGCTCCTCGCTGTGCGCAGCGTGTTCGACGTACTGCGTGGCACGCCGCTACACGATGACGTGGTCAACGTGCTCGCCAAGCTCGAACAACGATTGAACACAGCCGAGCGCAAGGAGCATGCGGCCCTCGGCGAACGATTCGCGTACGTGCCCGATGGCGGCACGAAGGCGTACGAGGGCAAGGACGACATCATCGACTCGCTGCAGACGGGCATCCTGTCGCGCAAGGTCGTTCGCTACGCGTACAAGGATTCGCGTGGTCGCACGCAGCGCGGCCATCTCGCACCTTTCGCGCTGTTGCTCTATCGGCATGGTCTGTACGTCGTCGGTTGCCGCACCTCCGACGCACGCGTCGAGACTTCCGATTGGCGACGCACGCTCGGCGTCTTCGCAGTCGAACGGTTCACGGACGCCGAGCACCTGCGCGAGCGCGTGTTCGAGATGCCGACCGACTTCCAGATCGCAGAGGTCCTGCACGGTGCCTTTGGGATCCACCTCGGCGATCTCGCGAAGGCGTGCCGCGTTGTCATCGAGTTCAGCGCTGAGAAGGCAGCGCTCGTCGAGGCGCGCATCTGGCATCCCACCCAACAACTCGAGCGGACCTACGGAGGCAAACTGCGCCTCTCGTTCTCGTGCACGAACCTCGCGCCGGTCGTGTCGTGGGTGTTGGAATGGGGCCCGCACGCTCAGGTGATCGAACCGGCAGCGCTAGTCGATGCGGTGGTCGACGAGCTCGATGCCGCGCGCGGCAACTACGACCGACGTCAGCGTGTCCCCTCCGTCTAACCGGTTAGAACCGAGGAGTGCGCCCGATGGCTCACGGTGTGCGCTTGATGAAGCCGGCTGCGACTGCGCTCTCGGCCGCGACGTGAAGAAAGAACAGTTGCTTGAGCGGGCTCACGTCCTGGTAGGCGCAGATTCGTAGCGCGTCATGACAACGCCCTGCATGGAACGAGCGCACGCGCTGCGGCCGATCGACGGGCGACAAAGGATCATCGAGGACAGTGCCGCGCACGCGGCGCAGCTCTTCGAGTACACCGAACAAACCCGTGTCGTCGGGATGCGGCACCGTAAGCGGCTTCGCCAGATCCTCGCAGCACATCTCGCTCCACAACGGCCACAACGGCGCGACGCCGTCGACGAAGAGATCGGCCATGCGGCGAGTGGCGAATACCCGTAGCAATAGTTGGAGTTCGAGCCGCTGGACGTCGTATGCGATCGGCCAAGCGCGGTACCGCGCCCAATCGATCAGAGCTGGCTGACCGCTTCCGCCGATCAGGACGTTGCGGGCGTGGAGGTCCCCGTGCTGGGGATAGGCCGCGAGCTTCGCGACATCGGGGCGCGCGAGGTTCGTACTCCACCCCTCAATGAGTGCGCAGAGCGCGTCTCGCGTGGCGGCGTTAATGACCTGCCCGTCAGCAAGAAGCCCGCGCGCGACGCAGACGCTGCCCAGTTCGTGGAGCTGGCGGATCGCCACGCCGATGCGGGACAGGTCCGACGGCGTCATGGGGAGGAGCTCGGCGGCGCTCTCCAGCCGGGTTGCTCGTGCACTCTCGATGATGAACCTGCCGACCTCCTCGAGCATTCGGGCGAGAGGAACAGCAGTGCCGGTGAGCGCTTGCTCCAGGGTGGATCCCGGCACAGTCGCGAGCGTGAGGTATCGGACGGGCTCACCAGGGATTCGATGGACCTGTGCATGTACGTGTGCGATCAGGCCGGCCGCGACCACGGTCTCTCGGGCCTGTGTCCATGCGGTGAGTTCCTGCCCCAGCGGAAAGCCTTCCTGGGCAACCTTGCACACAACACTCCGATCGACCCCGTTCATTTGGCCATCGATCCGCAGCACGAACGCACCTGACAGCCCACCTGTGAGCGCATGCGCGCGGACGTCGCTCCAATGCGCGGTGAGCGCGGAGATAAGGTAATCGATCGCGGTCTCGCCAAGTGCAGCGACCGCGAATCGTGCGGCTGCCGAGTCAAGGAGCCGGTACTTGACGGTCGAGAGCGACGGTGCTGCCCGGTGCGTACGCGATGACCACGCCTGCACCGCCTTTTCGATACTGCGTTTCACGCGCTGCGCGTCGTCGGCCTCGTTGGACCCAAGGTCAGTCTTCTGGATAATCCCGTCGAACTGCGGGTTCTCCGAGACGTGCGCTCCTGCCTGGGAGTACGCAACGATCGCGTAGCTTTCGTAGAATCCGGAATAGTGCTCGCGGATCTCAGCGATCCCGGGGCGGGGGTCTGCGCCTGGAGGGAGCGCGAGGTCCAAGAGCAGCACGCAGCAATCCTCGCTCGGCTGCCAGCCCTCGCGTTGAAGTGCGAGCAGCTTGGTTCGCACCTCCGACCAGGTCGCGAAGACTTGGATCGAGTCGCCCGGCGGCCAGACCATGTGAGGCGAATAACCCGCGCGCGTCAGAAAGACTTTCAGACGTTGAACGGACACCGTATCGTCCTCGACGATCAAGAACTTCAACTGGCTCATACTTCCCCTCCGGTCGGATCGGGTGGGGGCAACCGCAAGTGCTTGACCGTGATTGAAAACGACACGCAGAAGGTCCCGTTGTTGGGATCCGCATCCGAAGAGAGGAGCTCGGCACCTTCGATCTTGCGGAGGCACTCGCCGATCTCGCGTAGCCCCATGCCGCTCCCAGGCGTCCCAATCGAGCGACGTTGATTCTCGACTGCGAAGATCAACGTGTCCCCTTGGAGCTCCGCCGTGACCGAAACCGGCTGAGTCAGGTCCGCGTGTTGCCGGATGTTTAGCGCGACGAGGTTCATGGTCTCGCGTAGCGCAGCCGAGCAATACCAGATCACCGGCAGACGATGGGCCCGGGCGGAACGCCAGCGTTCCAGGTGGGTCTCGCGATGATCGCGAAGAGTGTTGCGGGCGCTCTCACGAGTCCCGTCACGCACAAACTGAACGCTGACAATGCAAGTGTCTGGCAACCGGGCGCTGAGCGAGTGCAGCAGAAGACCGAGCGGGTCCTGAACGAGGTCGGGAAGCGCGCGGTGAAGGATTGGATGTCCGTCGATGTTCTCGCCGAGCACGCATGTGGTCTCGTGGGCATAGATGAAATCGATCGTGCGG
>JANOPP010000659.1:0-13313 GCA_031421915.1 Myxococcales bacterium
CGCCTGGTGCAGACCGTCGGACCAGCGGCGGCCCGGCATCGCGCGGCCGGTGTCCTCGCTGATGATGACGACCTTGTTGTCCTTGTCGATCAGGTAATTGACGTTGCGCTTGTACAGCGTGTGCGCGCGCAGCGCGTTCTGCACGTGGTGCACGAGCAGGATGTTGCTCGCGTCGTACAGGTTCTCGACGTCGAGCAACTCCTGCATCTTCTCGACGCCATCGTCGGTGAGCATGGCGGAGTGCGCCTTCTCGTCGACGGTGTAGTCGACCTCGCGCTTGAGGCGCGGGATCATGCGGTCGATCTTGACGTAGAGCTCGCCGGACTCCTCGCCAGCGCCGGAGATGATCAGCGGCGTACGCGCCTCGTCGATGAGGATCGAGTCGACCTCGTCGATCACCGCGTAGTTGAGGCCGCGCTGGACCATGCGGTCCGGGGCCATCTTCATGTTGTCGCGGAGGTAGTCGAAGCCGAACTCGTTGTTCTGGCCGTACGTGATGTCGCAGTTGTAGTTGCGCTGGCGCTCGAAGTCGTCGAGGCCGTGGACGATCACGCCCGTGGTCAGGCCGAGGTAGCCGTGGAGGCGGCCCATCCACTCGGCGTCGCGCTTTGCCAGGTAGTCGTTGACCGTGACGACGTGGACACCCTTGCCGGTCAGCGCATTGAGGTACGTCGGTAGCGTCGCGACGAGGGTCTTGCCCTCGCCGGTACGCATCTCGGCGATCTTGCCCTGGTGCATCATGATCCCGCCGATCATCTGCACGTCGTAGTGGCGCATGCCGAGGCGGCGGACACCGGCCTCGCGGACCAGCGCGTACGCCTCCGGAAGGATCTCGTCGAGGGTCGCGCCCTTGTCGAGGCGGCGCTTGAGCTCGGGGGTCATCGCCCGGAGCTCCTCCTCGCTCTTCTTCTTCATCGCAGGCTCGAACCCCGCGATCCGATCCACGACGGGCTGCAGCTTCTTCAGCTCGCGCTGGTTCTTGTTACCGAACAGTTTTTGAAGAAATCCCATGATGTTCCGGGCCCCCCGGCGAGGAGGGGCAAGGAGGCGTCTTACCACACGTCGCCGGTGCGGACTCCTCCCAGATCGCAGGGCTTCCGGACGAGAATTTCGTGATTAGACGCGACGCTCAGTGGACGCGAAGCGGCCGGAAGCTCCGGAGGAAGCTCCACCAGTCGTGCCGGAGGTCGAACGTGGTCTGGCAGGTTGCAATCCGCCGGTGATCCTCGTCGAGGATCTCGGCCGGCAGGTAGGTAAACGACCGGATCGGTGACAGGAACCGGATGTCCTTCTGGCCGACCAGCTCGTAGCCGCGGCCGTCGTCCCCGACGAACGACAGCTCGTAGCGGATGATCCTCTGACCGAGCGGTCGGATCGTGATCGTGCCCTCGACGTCCGCCGAATCGGCGAGCGGGGGCGCGGTCAGAACGCCGTGGATCTGCGCCTTGCCGTCCATCAGGTGCGCGCGCGTCGACTCCGCGTGCGCCGTGATCTCGAACTTGAACGGCCGCCGTGTGCCGGGCTGCGCGTCCAGCTCGAAGGTCCCCGCCATCGTCTCGGCGAACTGGAAGCCCATCGCCCGAGCCTACCTCCGAAACGAAAACCGGGCCGCCCTTTCGGACGACCCGGATCAGCTCACCGCCGCCCTGGAATCAGTTCGTGGAGAACACGTCGTAGAAGACGCCGGCCGGGGCCGGGGTGCTTGCTGCGGCGCCCGTGACGCGGGTCTCGCAGTGGTCCCAGACGTAGTTCGCGCACGTGCACTGCTGGTTCGGGATCGACGGGTCACACACGGTGCCCGACGGGTTCGTGCAGTTGGTGCCGTACGAGACCGAGCGGCACGAGGCGACCTCCGCCGTGCAGTCTGCCTGGTGCTGGAGCTGCTCGCAGGTCGGCGCGAGGTCACAGCCGTCGATCAGCTGGCAAGCACCGGTGTAGCAACCGTCCTTGATGAGAGCGACCTCGCCCGCGGCACACGTCGGCTCGACGATGTTGCAGGTGATGGCGCCCTGGCAGCTACCCGCGGTCGGGGTCGGCTCGCACGTGTGGCGGACCTCGTCGCAGTTCGCGTAGCCCTGGCCCTGTGCTTCGGCATCGGTCGCGCAGACACAGGTCGACGTGCAGGTACCCTCGTCCGAGCAGTACTCGCCCTCGTTGCAGTCGGTGTCCGCCGAGCAGCCTTCGGGGATGCACGACGAGCGCTCCTCGTCACAGGTGTAGCCGGCGGGGCAGTCCGTATCACGGCTGCAGAAGCCAGCTTCCTCGCAGACGCCATCGGTGCTGCAGTAGCAGCCGGCAGCGCACTCGCGGTCCGACTCACAGGTGTAGCCGGGCTCGTCGGGACATCGCGCTCCCGCCCAGTCGCACTCGTCTCCGTCACAGACGTAGTAGCCGTCGTTGGCACAGTAGGTCCAGTGGTCATCGCCACCGTCACTGTCACCGAAGTAAAGCTCGCAGCCGGTCAGCGTCGAGACCAGCGCGAACGCGATAGCGAGAGGGGAGAAGAGGTTCTTCATGGGTCGTCGTTCCTTTGGGGGGCGTGCGGTAGATGGGGACGGAAGCATTGGTCGTGCCATCGTGGCAGCGGGATCGAACTGTCCGGGATTGCTTCAACGTTTGGACACGCGAGGTCGATCTGTTGGGAACGGGCGCCCAAAGACTGACAAAAATGCCCGGAATATCGCCACTCCACCGGGTGAGACCTGCACACCCCCCCAACGGATGCTCGTGGTGCGCAGGGAACGTATCCCACCTGCGGGGGTGGGCGCTCCCGGCGGGTGTGAACGCTGGGCCACACATTGTGTATCTCCGTGCCACGGCACGACCGGGCAAATGGAGGTTCCATCACGCGGGTTCGTTGACCGCGTGGATGGTGTCGCGCAGTCCGAATCGCGCTCGGAATCCGAGCTCGGCGCCGGCGCGGCGACCGTCGACCATGCAGACGTAGCGGATGAAATCGAGCTCGGCGACCGGGAAGCTCGAGAGCCCGAGCCGGAACGCCATCGACAGGAGTGGCTTCGCGAACGGGTGGGGGATCGGCAGCGGCTCGCGACCGAGCTCCTTGTGGATCGCGGACAGCGGGATCTCGCCCGGGCCCACGATGTTGTAGATGCCGCGGCGGCCGGGCTGGAGCGCGGCGAGGATCGAGTCCGCGATGTCCTGGTAGTGAATGAGCTGCACCATCGGATCGAAGCCGAGCAGGATCGGTGGCCGCTCGAGCCGCAGGTAGTTCGAGGGCGCGTTGTGGACCGGACCGCAGATGTGGACGGGGCGGAGGATCACGGTCTCGACCGACTGGGCCCGCCACAGGAATGTCGATACGAGGTGATCGATCTCGACCAGGTCGCGGATCTGCGGGAACCGCTGCGACGCGAGCAGCGGCGCGTCCTCGGTCAGGAACTGCGGGTTGTCCGGGCGCGGGCCGTAGACGTTCGCGCTCGACAGCAGGACGACCTTGGGCACCCGATAGGCCTGGCAATACTCGAGCAGCTTCGTGGTGCCCGCGATGTTCCACGAGTAGAGCTCCGCCGGGCGCGCGCGGGGATCGTGCATCACGCCGAGGTGAATCAGCGCGTCGACGTCACCGACCCGGAAGATGTCGCGCGCCTTCTTGCTGCGCAGATCGACCTGGTGGTGCTCGATGTCCTTGGGGCGGCCGGGCATCGGGCGGCGATCGAGGCCGACGATCTGCCAGTCGAGCTCGTGATGGAGGCGACGCGCAACGATCCGACCGAGCCGGCCCGAGATGCCGGTGATGACGACCTTGCGGGCCATGCCCTCACCAGAAGACATGCTCTCGCTCGCGGAGGCCGACCTGGATCATCGACTGGATCGTGGTCCGGACCTGGTTGACCTGTCCATCGAGGACCTCGTCATCGTCATCGGGATCGCCGGTGAACGTCATGGCCTGCCCGAAGTAGAGCCGGTACTTCACCGGCAGCGGCACGATCGGCAGGAATGGCGGATACGGTACGACCGGGAAGGACGGGATGCGCAAGAGCTTCGCGATCGACTTCACGTTGACCGCGGGCGCCTGCTCCTCGGCGCCGATCACCGCGACCGGGATGATCGGTGCCTGCATCTCGAGCGCGAGCCGCAGGAACCCCTTGCCGAACTCGGCGAGCTGGTACCGCTTCGAGAAGTCCTTGGAGATCCCGCGGGCGCCCTCGGGGAACACGAGCACCATCTCCTCGGCGGCGAGCAGGCGGCGGCAGTTCTCCGGCGTGCCCGTGATCTGGCCCCAGCGGGAGAACAGGTACGAGGCGAACGGCACGGTCGGGACGAAGTACTCGACCATCGAGCGGACGAGCCGCGGTTGTGGAGGCTCGAGGAACGTCGCGGCACCGATCACCATGCCGTCGTACGGCAGCTGGCCCGAATGATTCGAGACGAGGATCGCGCGGCCCGTTGCGGGGATGTTCTCGATCCCGTGCGCTTCCGCGCGGAAGTAGTTGCGATACAGCCAGCTCGCGAACCGGGTAACGGTCTTCAGCGAGTCCTTGTTGAGGCCGAACGGGTCGTAGCCGAACTCGTTGCCGTGGACGACGAGCGCCTGCGTGCGTCCCTCGAGATCGTCGTCGGGAGCCGAGCCCCTGAGCTGACGGAGTCGATCGAGGAGGCCCACGCGCAAGTCATACACCGTGTTACGTTCGACGTCCGATGATCGAGAGCTTCGTCGACCTCACGTACCGCGGTCTCTCCCTCGGGCGGCGCATCAAGCTGACCCAGGTTCGTCCGAGCACGGGCTACGTCGAGACTCCCGCCCCGATGCCGGTCGGCACCTCGATCGCGTTCGCGACCGACGAGGGCCTGATGTTCGAGGCGACCGTGATGGCGATCCACGAGCAGGTCGGTGGCTCCGACAGGGCGCCGGGCATGGTCGTCGCTCCGACGCTCGCCGACGACGAACGGATGTCATGGTGGAAGGCGCGCGTCGCGCTCCCCGAGGAGCCGCCGGCGAGCACACGACCCAAGCCCGTCACCGTGCGCCCGCGCACCAACACGGTCCCGCAACCGCCGCCCGACGCGATGCTGGCCGAGGCTGCAGCAGCGCTCGCCGCCGCGGTCGAGGTCTCCGGTCCGGCGACGATCGTCACGACCCCGATCGACGGCGAAGACCAGGGCGGCCGCACGACCGTGATGCCGGCGATCGATCAGGAGACCCTCGAGCGCCTCATGGGCAAGAGCGACCAGATTCCCGCGGTCGGCATCACCGGCGAGCATGCGGTGGTCGATGACGGCAAGCAGACGACGGTGATGGATGCGATCACGCCCGAGATGATCGCCGCGATCGAGGCGAGTCAGAGCGGCCCGATCCCCTCCGCGTCCGACGACGACGAGCCCGACGATCTGCGCAAGTCGTCGCCGGGCCTCCCGAACAGCGTCAAGAAGCGTAAGAAGAAGCGCTGAGTCGTGCCGGCCCCCGGACGACCGATCGTTCCGCCCCGGATCAAGCGCGGCCAGACGCTCGGCATCTGCGCGCCCGCCGGCCCCCTCAAGCCCGACCGACTGCCGCGAGGCATCGCGCGTCTGGGGGACGCCTTCACGATCAAGCTCGCGCCGTCCCTGACCGCGCCGCGTGCGGCGGAGGTCGCGCGCTATCTCTCGGCGCCCGATGACGTGCGCGCCGACGAGCTCAACGCAATGCTCGCGGATCCCGACGTTCGCGCCATCGTCCTCGCGCGCGGCGGCTACGGTCTGATGCGGATCCTGTCGCGCCTCGATCCGGAGCTCGTGCGCAAGGATCCGAAACCGATCGTCGGGTTCTCCGACGCGACAGCTCTCCTGTCCTGGGCGTACCAGGCCGGCGTTCGCGGGATCCATGGTCCGATGATCGAGCAGCTCGGCGATCTGTCGGAGGGCGACGTCGCGCACCTTGTCGCGATGATCACCGACCCGGCGGCGCCTGGCGTGCGGCCGTGGACGCTGACCGCGCACGGCAAGGGCGTGTATCGCGGACCGCTGTTCGCGGCGAACCTGACGCTCGCGTCGGTCCTCGTCGGCACCCCGTGGCAGCTGCCGCTCGACGGTGCGATCGCGCTGTTCGAAGAGGTCGGCGAGAAGCCGTACGAGCTCGATCGCTACCTGACGCAGCTGATCCTGACGGGCGAGCTCGCGAAGCCCGCTGCCGTCGTGATCGCTGACCTCACGCGCTGCGCCGAGCCCGATCCTGTGACGGGTGAGCCCGGATCGGACGCCCCCGCACTCGCCGTCGTGCTCGAGCGCCTGCGCACCGCGGGATCTCCCGCCGCCGTCGGCGCACCGATCGGTCACGGCAATCGCAACGAGGCGGTGCCGTTCGGCGCGCTCAGCATCCTCGATCTCGACCGCGGGACGCTCGAGATCACCGAGGGTGCGGTGGCCTGAGTCGTGCGGAGCATCGCGGTCCTCGGCTGTCTCGCGGTGCTCGCCGATCCCGCGCATGCGGACGACGTCGAGGCGAAGCTTGGGCGCGCGGTGCTCGCCTCGATCCAGGCGAACGACGGCGATGCGTTCCGCAAGCAGGTTGGCCCGTTGCCGCTGCGCCTCTACCACGTGTGGTTCGACTCTCCCGCGTGCAGCAAGGAGTTCGGCGGCAAGGTCGCGGTCGCGGCGGGCCGCCTGCCGGCACTCGTCGCGTGCCTCGCGCGCCTCGAGCTGGCCGATGGCGTCGAGGGAACGTTCGTCCATCCGCCCGGCGTCGCGATCGCGCCGCTCGTCTATCGCGGCAAGCTCGCGGGTCTCGGCGGCGTCAGCGTCGCGCCAGGCGTGCCAACGGTCGGTGATGCGGCGCTCGCGAAGCACCTGACCGCCGGCGCGCTGGCGGTAACGCCCGATGCCGCAACCCTCGCCGCGAAGAAGTCGGTGACGGTGTGGCTCGAAGCCTGCGTCGATCCCAAGGGCGCCGTGACCGCGATCTCGACGAAGCGCTCCACCTCACCCGCGTACGCCAAGGCGATCCAGGCCGCCGCCGCTCGCTGGACGTTTCGCCCGTTCATGCGCGCTGGCAAGGCGATCCGCGTGTGCATGCAGCGCCGGTACGCGTACCCGATCGACTAGCGGCTGCCGACCTCAGTGGAAGACGGGATCGTCGTCCGCGCCGGTCTCGATCGTGCCGAACCGCTCCTCGTAGCGCTCGAGGTTCTTCTGCAGCGCCTGGAGCAGGCGCTTGGTGTGTCGGGGGGAGGAGATCACCCGGGCGCGGACCTTCGCCCGGCCGTTGCTCGGCTGGATGAAGGCAAAGTCGAGCACGAACTCGTTCTCGGTGTGATTGAGAAGGACGAGGTTGGAGTAGACCCCCTGCGACACATCGTCATCGATCTGGACCTGCAGCTTGGGGGTTGTAGGCTCGTCCGACATGCGCAGAACGTAGCTCAATGCCGAAGCGGAATCAGTGGGTGGCCACCAGACTGGCCACATCTGAGAACCACGGGTGACAGGAAGAGTCGCCAGGATTGACGGTTCGCCATACAGCTACCCCAGATTCCGCCCGTAACCGCTGGTTTGCTGGTCGCGCCGATCCCGACGACGCCTCAGTCGGAGCTGGCATCGATTCTGCTCTAGAAATCTAGCAACCGAACACGGTGCTCGAGGTTCCAAGGAATAGGAACCAAGGTCACCTGGTTCCGATGACAACCAAACAGTTCACACGCGCGACGCAGGAGTAAACGTTTCGACTCGGTAGATGACCAGCGGTCCCTCCCCCTCATCCCGCTGGTCTCCCCCACTATCTGAGGCAACTAGTAGCCCCTGCGATCTGCGCCCCGGCCCTCCTTGGCCCCCCCTTGGAGGGCCTTTATTTTTTCGGTCACTGCTAGAACTACGGCGATGCGCGCACTCGGACTCGACGTTGGTAGCAAGACGATTGGCGTCGCGCTGACCGACGAGGCGGAGATCGCGGCACACCCGCTCACCGTGCTCGAGCGGGTTGGCCATGCTGGCGACGCGCTCGCCATTGCCGCGCTCTGCATCGAGCACGCGGTGACGGACGTCGTGGTCGGGATGCCGTTCGAGCTGTCCGGTCGGGTCGGGCATCGCGCGAAGCGCGTCCAGGAGCTCGTCGCGATCCTCCGGGCGCAACTCCCGCCGGCGATCCAGATGCACGAGCAGGACGAGCGCTTCACCACGGCGCAGGCGCAGCGCGTCCTGATCGAGGCCGACGTGTCGCGCGCCAAGCGCAAGGGCGTCATCGATCAGCAGGCCGCGTGTCTGATCCTCCAGGGGTGGCTCGACACGTACCGCCGGTCCGACTCGCGTTCGCGCGGTGAGCTGCCCGGCGCGTAGATCGCGACGACATCGATCACGCACGCCCTCGCAGGCGTCACTTGGGCAGCATCGCGGTCGCCGCTTGCATGTTCTTGATGATCTCTGCGACGTCGGGGACCTTGGCGTCCTTCACGGGGAGCTTGCCGTCGGGCGTCATCTTGTCGATGGTCTTCGGCAGCAAATGCGCGAGTGCGCTCGCGACCTTGTCGGTGGGAATGCCGACTTTCGCGGCGATCGACTTGACGGTGTCGTTGCCGAGGACGCTGCTGATCTGGTCGGCGGAGATCGGGAGGTTCTTCGCCATGCCGACCCACGACTGCACCTTGTCGCCGAGTCCACCGGCGTTCAGCTTGCCGAGAACCTGTTGCACGCCGTCGCCGCTCAGCATCTCCTGCAGCGGCCCGGCGACCTTGCTGAGATGTTCCACGTCGAGGTTGTCCTTGAGGGAATCGAGAATGCTCATGCCGTCACACTAGCTCACCGCCACGGTTCGAGCGGTCCGGTGGGGTAGGGCATCGCGCGAACCGGCAGGCCGCGTGTCTCATTCTCCAGGGTGGCTCGACGCGCACCGCCGGTCCGGTTACCGTTCACGCGATGTCCAAGCGTTCGTTCCGGACCGCGCTCGCCGTCGTGATCGGCTCGCTGGTGATCGTCGGAGCGCTCGCGGGCTACTTCATCCACCGTGCGCTGTCGTATCCGCACGAGGCGCATGCCGGGAAGGGCATCGACATCGAGGTCGAGATCAAGACCGGCATGAGCTTTCCGAGCGTCGCCGCCGTGCTCGCGGACAAGGGCGTGATCGAGAAGCCGACGTGGTTCCGGATCTACGCGATGTGGGAAGGCAAGACCACGGGCGTCAAGCCGGGCAAGTACCTCATCGCCGACAACAACACGCCGAAGCAGGTGCTCGAGATCCTCACCAAGGGCGTCAAGGAAGCGACGACGCGCGTGACGCTGCCCGAGGGCAAGACGATGCTCGAGTTCTTCGCGATCCTCGCCGAGGCCAAGGTCGCGCCCGCGAAGGAGCTCGAGGCGCTCGCGCGCGACAAGGAGTTCCTCGGCAAGTTCGCGATCCCCGGCGAGAGTGTCGAGGGCTACCTGTTCCCCGACACCTACCAGTTCCGGATCGGCGAGAAGCCGGCCGCGGTGCTCGAGCGCCTGATCACGCGGCACCGCGAGGTGTGGAACGAGCTGCTCGCGAAGCATCCGCGCGACACCGCGAAGCTCAAGGACAAGCTTGGCTGGAGCGACAAGGACATCGTGACGATGGCGTCGATCGTCGAGAAGGAAGCGGTCGAGGCCTCCGAGCGTCCTCGGATCGCGCAGGTGTTCATCAACCGTCTGACGTCGCCGAGCTTCAAGCCGAAGAAGCTGCAGACCGATCCGACGATCCGCTACGGCTGCATGGTGCCGGTGCAGAAGTCGACCGCATGCATCGCGTGGCACGAGCCGTGTCTCAAGGCGAACCCGCCCAAGCCGATGGGCTGCGATCGCCTGCACCGCGCGCAGCTCGACGACAAGGACAACCCGTACAACACGTACGCGCACGAGGGTCTGCCGCCGGGACCGATCGCGAACCCGGGCAAGGCATCGATCGAGGCGACGATGTCGCCGGACGGCAGCGACTACTTCTTCTTCGTCGCGTCGTCGAAGGGCTCGCGCTCCCACGCGTTCGCGAAGTCGGTCGCCGAGCACGAGCGCAACGTCGCCAAGTACGTCGGCTCGCAGGAATGACCGCGCTGCGGCTCAACACCAGCGCCGCCATCCCGCAGGTCGGGCTCGGCGTCTGGCAAGCGCCGCGCGGTGCGGGGACGCGCAATGCCGTGCTCGCCGCGCTGCGTGCCGGATATCGCCACATCGACACGGCGCGCGTCTATCAGAACGAAGCGGACGTCGGTGCCGCGGTTCGCGAGTCGGGGATCCCGCGCGAGCAGATCTTCGTGACCACGAAGCTATGGAACGACGACCAAGGGTACGACGCGGCGCTGCGCGCATTCGACGCGAGTGTCTCGCGGCTCGGGCTCGACTACATCGACCTGTACTTGATCCACTGGCCCGTCGAGCGCCTGAGGCTCGAGTCGTGGCGTGCGCTGGAGACGCTGTTCGCCGAGAAGCGTGCGCGTGCGATCGGCGTCAGCAACTACCTCGTGCGGCACCTCGAGGAGCTGCTCGGGCGCGCGAAGGTGATCCCGGCCGCCAACCAGATCGAGCTGTCGCCGTTCCTCCAGCGTCGCGACACCACGGCGCTCTGCGCGCAGCACGGGATCGTGCTCGAGGCGTACAGCCCGCTCACGCGCGGCGAGCGGCTCGATCATCCAGTGGTGGTCGCGATCGCCGCCGAGCTCGCGCGCTCGCCGGCGCAGGTGCTGTTGCGCTGGGGCATCC
The DNA here is from genome assembly GCA_031421915.1 of Myxococcales bacterium. GTDB lineage: Bacteria > Myxococcota_A > Polyangia > Haliangiales > Haliangiaceae > JABFXX01. Next base: position 10,630 of record JANOPP010000659.1, read on the forward strand.
AGCACGGCTTCGTCGTGGTGCCCAAGTCCGTGCGCGAGGAGCGCATCATCGAGAACGGTGCGATCTTTGACTTCGTGCTCTCCCCGGAGCAGATGGCGCGGCTCGACTCTCTCGAGGAGAACCTCGCGACCGGCTGGGATCCCGCGGATGCGCCCTGACCGGCCTATGCCCAGGAGCTCGTCGACGCAGCGTCTTGTTACAAGGTCGCGAGTAACAAGTATGTTGGTTGCAGGCCTTCAATCGACCTGAGAAACCGTCTGGCATGAACAAGACAGTCGTGTTGGTAGTCGTGCTCGCGGCGTGTGGTGGCAGCCGGACGGAGCGCTTCGCGGTCGGGGCTACCTCGTATCTCGCGGCTCCCAGTAGGTGCTCGATCGTCGACACCGGCGGCGGCTCGATCGTCGAGCTCGCCGATCATCACGAGGCAGAGGACGGCAAGGGCATCGTGTTCCGTGCGATCAAAGCGGGCACGGCGAAGATCGACTGCGAGGGCAACTACGGCGCGACGATCGACGTCCGCGAGGCCTCGAAGATCGAGCTACTCCGCGTCGATGGCGCGAAGACTCCGGTCGCCGTCGGCACGGGCGCACCCACGATCTGTGTGCAGGCCTTCGACAAGGACGGCGCCGAGCTCCAGGTGGGCACCCTCGTCGAAGGAGTCGACATCCGGTTCTCCGAACACGTGCGCCACGTGGTCGACCACGGCATGGGTGGTGGCGGCAGTCCCGCTTGTGGGCGCGAGCAGAGCGCCGATAAGGAGGGCGTCGCGACGGTCACCGCGACCTGGCGCGGCATGACGGCGAAGTCCGAGTTCCGGATCACCAGAGCGATCTAGGTAGCTCGGTGATCGCGCTGCGCTCAGAACCTGGGACGTAGCGAGCGGGCGACGAACTCCGCGGCCCCGAACATCGCGGGCGCGGTGTCCTCCGTCGCTTGCGCGCGGAGCAGGTAGATCGCATCGCGATCGAGCGGGACGTAGTAGAAGCGCGACCACGTCGCGACATCGCCGAGCGTGTGTCCGACCGTGAACCACTTCACCGTGTCGACGACGCCGTCGAGCGATCCGGACTCGCCCCACGTCTGGCCGGGCGACAGCAGGGACTCGGGGCGCGGGATGCGCTCACCGATGAACGGACCGTGAAACGTGAGCACCTGGTCGAGCGAGCCGTCGAGCGCGAGCTCGTAGGGGCCCTGGCGGTTCGCGAGGTTGCCGTCGACGCGGAGGAGCATCGTCGCCGGCCACACGATCTCGTGATCGTCGCAGATGATCCGCCACTGCCCGGGATGATCCGCGACCACCACGCTCTCGAGGACGGGATCGAAGTCGCGCATCCCGTTGCCGAGCACGAGCTGCGTCGAGCCACGCTGCGCGCTCGAGTACGTGACGATGCTGTTCTCCGACAGCGCGTGTCGCGCGAGCGGACCCATGGGCGGAGAGCCCGGGCGGATCAGAACGTTCTTGATCTCGCCCTGCGCGCGCGCCGCGGCGAGATCGTACGGGCCGAAGATGATCATTCCATCGGCGAGGTGCGCGGCCGTCGCAGGGAGGCGCGGCTTCATCTCGATTCCATGCCCGGCGATCTTCAACGAGAACGTGCGGGAGCCGAGAAGGACGCCGCTGCGGCCGCGCTTGAACACGCTGAGAAAGCCCATCGGTAGATCGTGCACACAGATGCGATGTCTGAACAACTTCGCGGCGTTTGGTGCGCTGTCGTACGACGCCAGCGCGCACTTATTGTAGTGGCGTCGCGAACAGCGTCCCGGAGGTGCTGTGGTACGGTCGATCCATGAGTCTCGTGGGACAGATCGCGGAGCTCCAGAACTACGCCACGTACAAGGAGCTGTCGTGGGAGGGCAGCTTCGAGGACTACCTCAACCTCGTACGCAAGACACCCCAGGTCACGCGCAACGCGTATCAGCGCCTGTACGACATGGTGCTCTCGCACGGCGTCGAGGAGTACATCGACAACAAGAAGAAGCTTGTTCGCTACAAGTTCTTCCGCGACGAGCAGCATGGTGGTCGCGATGCCGTGTTCGGCCTCGACGTCCCGTTGATGCGCCTGATGAACGTGCTCAAGAGCGCCGCCCACGGCTACGGCACCGAGCGCCGCATCATCCTGCTCCACGGTCCGGTCGGCTCCGCGAAGTCGACGATCGCGCGCCAGCTCAAGAAGGGTCTCGAGGAGTACAGCAAGACCGTCGACGGCGCGCTGTACACGTACTACTGGCAACTGCCGGGCGAGCTGTCCGTGCACGCCGGTGGTAGCGAGACGTTCCCGTCGCCGATGCACGACGAGCCGCTGCGCCTGATCCCGCCGGACTGGCGCCAGGGGACGATCGACAAGCTCAAGCTCGGCAACGACGACCACAAGGTCAAGATCTTCGGCGACGTGAACCCGGCGTGTCGCCTCATCTTCAAGGAGCTGATGCGGCACTACGCCGGCAACTTCGAGAAGGTGATGAGCCACGTCAAGGTCAAGCGCCTCGTGCTCTCCGAGCAGGATCGCATCGGCATCGGCACGTTCCAGCCGAAGGACGAGAAGAACCAGGACTCGACCGAGCTCACCGGCGACATCAACTACCGCAAGATCGCGACGTTCGGTTCGGACTCCGATCCGCGCGCGTTCAACTTCGACGGCGAGTTCAACATCGCCAACCGCGGCATCCTCGAGTTCGTCGAGATC
>JANOPP010000660.1:0-3497 GCA_031421915.1 Myxococcales bacterium
CCCCGACCCGCGGATCGGCGGCGCTGCCGACGGCGTCTCGTACATCGCCTTCACGGGGGTCGACGCCCGCGTCGAGGTGATCGAGGATCACGACGAGGCCACGAGCCTCGGCGCCGCCCTCGCGACCGACCTGCTCGCGACGCCGTAGAGACGTCGCGCGCTAGGCGCCGCACACCGCGATGCTGCTCGTGCGCAGCTCGAAGCAGAGGACGGGCATGCCGGCGACGACGGAGAACACCAGGATGCGCGGCGACGTCGCGGCAACGCCGTCGAAGTCGCCGACCCCGAGAACCTTGTAGTCGCGAGGTAGTGTGAGCTCGTGGATGAAGCCGTACCCGACCTGGCTAGTGCCGGAGATCACGAGGTTGGTGTAGACGCGGAGCACCGGCGGAGCGGCGTTCGAGCTGTCGTCGGTGATCGCGACCAGCTCGAGGCGCGTGTCGCCGTCGAGGTTCCCGATCGCCATGTCCGTCGTATGAAACGGATCGATACCGGTCCCGCTGACGTCGAAGGGTGCGATCACCGCGGGCTCCGCACCGGTTCCTGTCACCTGAAAGACGGTGTAGCCAAGCGATCCATTCTGGGTGACGCCGAGCGTGGCGCCCCCGACTTTGCCACGGACGAACCGCGCGCTGCGCTGCTGTGCACCCGGCAACGAAGTGGAACTGAGAATCTGGTACTGCGAATTTCCGCCGGTGCGAACGTTGTTGCTCTGAACGCGGACCACTTCTCCCTGCGTGATCACGATCAGCTGCGAGGGATCACCCACGCCGTAGGGCTCGACGTCCTGGACCGGCTGCGATGATCCGATCAGGAACATGTTGTCGGTGCCTGTCACCTTGGAAACCGCGCCGAGACCTGGGTCAGGAGTGACCCCGATCTCGGCCTTCCAGTTGTAGAGACCGCCGACGAAGAGGTTCGCGACCTGCGTCGCTCCGGTCTGTGTCGTCGCCACGAGATAGACCGGCTCCTGGCTATCCGCGTCGCCGCCCCACGCGTCGTCGAACGGATTGACGACGGGGAATTTCTTGAGCACGCCCGTCGCGCGCAGCGTACCGCTCGCGTCGCCGGGAAACACGAGCACCTCGTGTTGAGGGCCAACCGTCGGCGCGACCTCCCGGCCGTACAGCACGACGTCCAGGTTGGTATCGCCGGTGACCTCGCCGACGAACACGTCCAGCGGAACGATCCCGGTCTCGACCTCGAACTGGAGGCGCCGGTGGTAGCAGTTCGGATCGAAGGCGGTGCCGCCGTAGGTCAGGTAGACATAGGCGCCGCCGTTCGTCATATCGAGGCCGTACGTGATCAGATCCTCGGAGATCGTGCCGTCGCGGCGATCGAAGTTCGCGATCACCGGAACGCTGCGCAGGACGAAGGTCGACGGCAGCGGTGTGCAACCCGCATAGACGAACGCATCGGTCATCGCCCCGTCGATCGGCGCGTCGCTGCCGCCGTCCGACGGAATCGCCGGCTTGCTCAGACAACCCGTAGCGGCGAGCGCGATCGCGAGGCGCGCGATCACCATGGCGTGAGGGTCCCCGGCGGCGGCTCGGTCTTCGGCGGCTCGGTCTTCGGCGGCTCGGTCTTCGGCGGCTCGGTCTTCGGCGGCTCGGTCTTCGGCGCCTCGGTCGGCGGCAGGCGCACCTTTGTCCCGAGCTTCGCGTTCGTGGGTTTCACGCCGGGCGAGTCAGGTGGCGCCGCTGTCGCGACGGCTGCGTCGACCGTGTTTGCGACCGGGGCGGCATCCGCGGGTACGACCACCGGCTTGACGGTGCGCGGCTCGCCAACCTGCGGCGGCAACCCGCCGCGGCTTGGCTCGTCCGCAGATCGATCCTCGTCACCGCCGCTCGCGCTGCGATCCTTCAGTACCGCGAAGCCGATCACGCCGGCGATGACAAGGAGCGCACCGGTCGCCAGCATCCCGATCCGGCGCCGGCGACGCCCGGGCTGCGTGACCGCCGCCGAGCCCGCGACCGACGGTGCCGCCGCGACCGACGGTGCTGCCGCGACCGACGGTGCCGCCGCAACCGACGGTGCCGCCGGAACTGGCGGGACGCGAGCAGGCTGGATCGCCATCGCCGGCGTCACCGTCGCGGCCATCGCCTCGGCACCAAACGCCTTCGCGTTGGGCGCGGCGTGTGTCGATCCGATCGAGTCTTCAGCAAGCGTCGGAGTATTGACGGGGACGATCGGCGGCATGCTCTTCTTGCGGCCGGGTAGCGTGTTCGCGTTCGCCGTCTCGAGATCGCGCGACAGGTATGGCAGCGCGGCCTCGTCGAGCGCGTGGCGCGTCGCCGCTGCGGTGCGGAACCGTGCCGACGGATCCTTCTCGAGCAGCTTCATGATCACCGCGGCCACGGGAGGCGGCACGCTGGTGAGGGGCAGCGGCGTCGAGCCGCTCTGCATCGACAGTAGCTCGTGCATCTTGTCGGACTGAAACGGCGGCCGCCCCGTCGCCAGCGCGTAGAGCATGCAGCCGAGCGAGTACAGATCGCCACGCTCGTCGACCTCACCACCGGTCGCCGCCTCGGGTGACATGTACGCCGGCGTGCCGAGCAGCGCACCGCTCACAGTGACCGTGGTGTTCGTCGTGTCCTTGGACAGCGACTTCGCGAGCCCGAAGTCGAGCACCTTGATCAGGTCGCGGCCCTCGCTGCCGTCGAGGAGCATCACGTTGGCTGGCTTCAGATCGCGATGGATGATCGCCAGCCGGTGCGCACCCTCGAGGGCATCGCACACCTGCTGTGCGATGCGGACGAGGCGCGGCAGCCGGAGCCGACCCTCGTTCTTGAGTACGTGATCGAGCGTCGTGCCCGACAACAGCTCCATGACCAGATAGAACACACCGTCGGGGGTCTGCCCGAAGTCGAGCACCGACACGGCGTTCGGATGGCTGAGGCGGCTCGCGAGCTTTGCCTCGCGGAGGAACCGCTTGATCGCATCGGGCTCGGCAACGAGCGCGGCGCTCACAACCTTGATCGCGACATCGCGCCCGACCGAGTGCTGCGTGCCGCGATACACGGTGCCCATGCCACCGGCGCCGAGGCGCTCGTTGATCGTGTAGCGATCGTTGAGCGAGCGCCCGAGCAGTGGATCCGTGCGCTGCGTGATCACGACCAGCTCGGTGCCATCCTCGGGACACAGCCGGCCCTCGTGGAACGACTTCTCGCACGACGGGCAGTAGCGCTCCGCGGGCTGGCTCACTGCTGCCACCCGATCCTGACGAATGCTCCGCCCGACCGAACATCCGCGCTGACTTGCACCGGCGACTCGCGCCCGGTCAGCCGCAGGTACAAGCCAATACCACCAGCGACCGCGGCGGCGCCGTACAGCGAAAACGTCGCGGCGCGCTCGATGTCGAACGTCGTCTCGTGCTCGCGATACGCGTCGAGGTCCGCCGCATCGTCGAGCTTCTTGCGCGTCTGGAACGCCAGCACGTGCAGCACGATGCCACCCGCTGCGGCGACGCCCGCACCGACGAGCAGCCGGTTCGACCA
>JANOPP010000661.1:0-2440 GCA_031421915.1 Myxococcales bacterium
CTCGAGTACGGCGACCTCGTCAAGGCTGGCGTGATCGACCCGACCAAGGTCGTCCGCATGGCGCTCCAGAACGCGGCGTCCGTTGCGTCGCTCCTCCTGACGACCGAGGCGATGATCGCCGAGCGTCCGAAGAAGGAGTCGGCGGCTCCGGCCGGCGGCGGTGGCGGCGGCATGGGCGGCATGGGCGGTATGGGCGGCATGGGCGGCATGGACTTCTAGCCTTCGGCTAGAAGGGGATCATCGGGCCGCAAGCGGCCCGGGGGTCCACTCCACTCCCTACTCGCTCGGTTACGGCGCCTTCACAGGCGCCGTTGCTATTTTCGGCGGTGAATTTCGGCGCGCGGCAGGCCATTCGCGCGCGCGAGGTTGTCGGCCTCGGTCTCCCAGACCGCGACCATCGCGGCGAGGCCGACCTCGACGATCCACCACACCACGATGCCGAGCATCACGGACATCGCGACGCCGTGGACGAGCGGCCAGTCCGCGCCGAGCACGACGTCGAGCTCGGCGATCAGGATCGGAGCGACGATCACCGCGGCCGCGATCGCGACCCTGCGGCGGTAGCGATCGAGCCAGCGAACGCGCCTCGTCAATCGATCGATGCGCGCCACCTCCGTCAGTCTACTGCAGGTCTTCGGTGCAGTCGTGCTGCGCTTGTGCGCTCGCCTGCGTCTCACGGCCGGTCTGCGGGTCGCACACGAAGTGCTCGACCACGCACGCGAACGTCTGCTGGTTGGTCGCCGTCTTGGCGGCGGCGGGATCGCCGACCCGGATGACCTCGCCGAGACACGCGTCGCGGGGGGGACCTTGGAGATTCTCGCAACATTCCTCCTGGACCTGCGTGCCCCGGGCGTAGGTGTCGCTTCCACGACCTCCGCCACAGGCCACGAGGAGGAGCGCGGTGGCGGTCAGCGCGAACCACCACCGTAACGTTGTGACCACGGTGGTCCGCCCCGGCGTGGTACGGCGTTCACGGACAGCCCCCGCGATTACTTCCTTCCCGAACATCAACGCTCGCAAGTAGGCGTCGCCACGTGGGGTGCTTCGGATCATGAAGAACTGCTATCGCAAGCGCGGGGCCACCTCCATGGCGCCTCGCTTGCAACCTGTGGAGCCGATGCGTTTTCCACGGTGGTTCGTCGCGTGCGCGCTGATGTCGGTGTCGGCGTGCGCAGGTCGCTACAGAACCGAGCCCGTCGGGCACGGCACCGCGTTCGTGCAACCCAGGACCGAGCAGATTGGTCCAGACGGCGCCGCGGCTCGCCCGCCGTGGGCAACCGGCGGCGGCGTCCAGCTCGCACGGGGCAGCTACGAGCTCGCGATCGCGTTCGACATCCCGCGCGCGCAGATCGTCGACTGGACGCTGACCTGCACCGGTGTTGCCCTCTCGGGGTCTGCCGGTGAGTCGTTCGCGCAGTATCGGGCGCGACGGATCGGCGAGCTGCGCGCGGCACGCGACGATCACGAGAACGATCGCGTTGCATCGCTGTCGCTTGTCGCGGGTGTCGCGACGCCGATCGGCCAGCTCGCGATCCACACCGCGGCCGTCTCCGATGCCGTGGCGGTACCGGCCGTCGACCTCCCGCCCGGCGAGGTCGGTGCGGCGCGGCTCTCGACCACGGTCCGCGTGACGACCAGCGCCGCGGGCGTGTGCGCGTTGACCTCGACCGCCGATGACGAGAGCGTCGTCGGGACGTTTGCCGTGACGCGGATCGGTGATGCGCCGCGCGCACAGCCTGCAACTGCGATCGAGATTCGCGATCGTACACAGACACTGCTCGTCACGAACGATGCCGAGGCGGACGTCCAGCGCGCGAACGCCGAGCAGGCACGCGAGCGCTCTCAGCTCGAGGCCGACGCGCAGCGCCGCGTGGCGGCCGAACAGCTCCACGCCGAGGAGCTGCGCGCGATCGAGGCGCGGTCCCGCACGACCGTCGACATCGAGCAGCGCCGTCTCGACATCGCGCTGCGCGCTCGCGAGGATCTCCGCCGTCGCTGGCAGGCGTGGGGCGCGATCCCGCGCCCGCCGATGCCGGAGCTGCTCGCCGAGGTCGCGGGGGAGCCACCGTTCCCGGGCGCCGTGTGGACACCGGGCGCATGGCAGTGGGTCGATGGCCGCTGGACCTGGCGCGCCGGCTACTGGAGCGATCCGGACGTATTCGACGGTGGTGGCACCGGCGTGGCCGTCGGCATCGAGCTTGGCTTCGAGCTCGGCGATGACAGCGGTCGCCCCGTGCGACCCGATGTCGTCGACCACCGCAAGGGCGACCGCAAGATCCGGGACCACCGCGACGGCGACAGCCGCGACGGCATCGTCCGCGACCACCGCGACTACCAGACCTCGAGCAAGCCCGAGCCGACCGTCCGTGATCACCGCAACAGCCGGGAACAGGACACGAAGTCGACCGTCCGGGACCACCGCGACAACAAGGACGACAAG
>JANOPP010000662.1:0-8571 GCA_031421915.1 Myxococcales bacterium
GGTGACGGATTCGGTGACGGATTCGGTGACGGATTCGGTGACGGATTCGGTGACGGATTCGGTGACGGATTCGGTGACGGATTCGGTGACGGATTCGGTGACGGATTCGGTGACGGATTCGGTGACGGATTCGGTTGCAGACATCGGTGCGCGACCGGCGCACTCATGGGGTACCGCCTGGGCACCGAGCCGGCGATCAAGAACGCATCAAGATTGAGACGATCTCAGCGCCAACGCCGCGAAAGCTCGACCTCGGCCTTGTACTCGTCGACCATCGCGGCCTTCTGCTGCGCGCTCCAGTCGTGGATCGCGCCGAGCATGTCGGCAACGCGGTCGCACACGCCGAGGCCCTGATCGCGGCTGACGAGCAGCAGTGGCACGCGGCGGCCGAGGACGTCCTCGACCGTGCGCGCGAGGTCGTGCGTCGCGGCGAACTCGATCTCTGCCCACACGTAGGGCAGCTCCTTGTCGAGGCGGCGGCCGAGGGTGCGGTCCTCGGAGATCCGGGCCGCGATCAATGGGGCGCGGGTGCCATACACGCCACACAGGTGTGTCGCAGTGTCGACGTCGAGCCCGTGGTCGTCCATCAGCTTGCGACCGACCGCAGCGACACCCTCGAGGCTGTCGTGCTCGAGGCCCGCCGCACCGGGCAGGGGGCGCTTGTTCGTGGTGGTCTTGTTGACCTCGACGCTCTCGCCGAGCTCGGCCATGAGCGCGAGCGTCTTGTTGACCGCCTCGCGGGCCATCCGGCGATAGGTCGTGAGCTTGCCGCCGGCGATGATCACGAGCCCGTCGTTGCGCGAGAACACCTCGTGCTCGCGGGAGATCTCCGACTCGTCGACGTTCGGCGGCGCCGCGATCAGCGGCCGCAGTCCCGCCCACGTGGAGATCACGTCGTCGGGTGTCAGGTTTGCGCCGGGGAAGTAGCCGTTGCCGCTCTCGCACAAATACGCGACGTCCGATGCGTCCGCCGCCACCTCGTCCGCGCTGCCGACGAAGTCGGTGTCCGTGGTGCCGAGCACGGTGCGCTCGCGCCATGGAATCGCGAACATCACCCGCTGGTCGACGGGCGAGATCAGCGTGATCGCGCGCGCCAGCGGCAGCCGCTCGCGGGGAATCACGATGTGCACACCCTTCGTCCGGCGCAGGATCGGGCGCTCCATCGGGATCTCGAACCGACGGATCATCTCGTCGGTCCACGCGCCGGCCGCGAGCACCACGACGCGTGCGGTGACGAGCGTGGTCTTGTCCGTCAGGCGATCGCGGACATGGACGCCGGTGATCCGACCATCGGTGCGCCGCTCGAACTTCAGCACCTCGTGATAGGTGCGGCAGTCGGCGCCGAGGGCCTGCGCATCGAGCGCGTTCTCGAGGACGAGGCGCGCATCGTCGGTCGCGCAGTCGTAGTACTCGAGCGCTCCGCGCAGCCCTTCGCCGCGGAGCTGCGGCTCGAGCTCGAGCGCCGCCCGCGCACCACGGAACGTCTTGTGGAGGCGCGGCGCACGGAACAGCGCGAGCGAGTCGTAGATCCACAGGCCGACGTTCATCAGCTCGAGGCCCGGCTTCGCGCCCTTGTAGATCGGGATCAGGAACGGCAGCGGGCGCACGAGGTGAGGCGCGACACGGGTCTGGACCCGGCGCTCGGAGACGGACTCGAAGACGAGCCCGATCTCGCCGTGCTCGAGGTAGCGGAGGCCGCCGTGGACCAGCTTGCTCGACTTGGACGACGTGCCGGACGCGTAGTCGTTCTTCTCGAACAGCGCGACCTTGAGGCCGCGGAGTGCGGCGTCGCGCGCGATGCCCGCGCCCGTGATTCCGCCGCCGATCACGACGAGATCGAAGGCGGCAGTACTCACGTCTTGACGATGCCCGGGCGGGTACTCTCGGTCAAGGCTTGGGAGGTACCAGCGCGACGACCTTGATGTCGTAGAAGGCGAGGGCTCCGATCACCGTCGAGAGGCCTGCCACCGTCGCTGCCTTGTCGATCTCGACGAGCACGGTACCCTTCGCGAGCGCCTCGGTTCCGGCATCCTTGATCGCCTTCACGGCGTCATCGGGCGTGGCGCCGAGCTTGACCTTGAGGCCGAGGGTCTTCTGGCTCTTGGGCGACTTCAGGTCGACTGGCGCGATGCCGTACGCGCCGCTCTGCGACGTCACTGCAAGCACCACGCGAGGGCCGGCCACGACCGCGATCACTTCTGCGACTCGCGAGGCCTTCATCGCCGAGGGTGCGAACAGCGCGGCGTCGCCGTTCGCCGCCGCGAGCGCCGCCGCGAGGTCCGTGAGCTTGACCGCCTTGCCGGGGAACGGATCCCCCGTCACCGTGACGCCCGTCGCACCAAGCGTAGCGACCGGCAGAGCACCAATGCTGATCTCGCCCATCGTCACCGTCACGCCGACACGCATGAGCTCGGGCTTGGACACCGGGCCATCGGGGATCGTGATGCCCACGGCCGACACCGAGACCGGCGGCATCGGGATCTCGATCGGCTTCAACAGCTCGGGGCCACCCGGCCGCGCCGCAACATCGCGCGCGATTCGATCGAGCGCGAAGTACACCGCGGACATGTAGCGGGCATCCGGGACCGCGCTGACTTGCTCGCGGCACATCTCGCCGAGCTCGCGCCACGGCGTCCGGGCGCCCTTCATGCGCGCATCGTCGAGCGTGCCGAGGAACCGCATCTTCGCGTTCGGTTCGCAGTACGCCTTGCAGCCGACCATCGCATTCTCGATCTGCGTGCGCGTCGGGCCTCCGTCGGCCGGCAACTTCTGCCAGTCGAGGATCGGCGTCCAGTCGCCGCATGGGGTGCACCCGCCGATGATCGCGTCCGTGCGCCGGGTCGCCGGCACGGTCGGGGCCTTCTTCAGCGCGGCCTCACACGTGGCCCAGTCGCCGGTCGCTGCAACAGCCGCATCCGCGACGACGGGCAGCGCACCACTCCCCGATCCAGGCCCGGGCTTGTCGTTGCCGCCAGTGCCCTTGCCTTTGCACGCGGCAACCACCGCGAGCGCGAGCACCACCCACTGCCTCACCCGCGATCGACCTCGAGGCCGTACTTCTTGACGAGGCGATGGATGTAGTTGCGATCGATGCCGGCCTCGGAGGCAGCGCGCGAGATGTTGCCGCGATGCCGCAGCAGCAGGGCCTCGAGGTAGTCGCGCTCGAAGGTCTCGACGAGCGCTGCCTTGGCCTCCTTGAACGGAAGCTCGAGCACGTCGGGGTTCGTGGTGGGGCGCTTCTGCGCCGGATCGTCGTCGGTGGAGGGCGGCATCCGCGACCCGCCATCGGCCAGATCGTGCAGCGCCGAGTCGCCGAGCGACAGCGCACGCTCGACCACGTTGCGCAGCTCGCGGACATTGCCCGGCCAGTCGTGGCGCTGGAGCAGATCGATCAGAGATGGCGACTGCGCGAAGCCGCCGCGGCCCATCTTGTCGGTGAACCACGCCGCGAGCGCCGGGATGTCGGCCTTGCGCTCGCGCAGCGGCGGCACGTGCGTGGCCACGACAGCGAGCCGGTAGTAGAGGTCCTCGCGGAACTGGCCTGCCTTGACCATCGCGCGCAGGTCGCGGTGCGTTGCCGCGATCACGCGGATGTCGACATCGACCGACTGCGTCTCACCGACGCGCCGCACCTGGCGCCGATCGAGCACGCGCAAGAGCTGTGGCTGCAGGTCGAGCGCGAGCTCGCCGATCTCGTCGAGAAACAGCGTGCCCTGGTTCGCGGCCTCGATCAGGCCCTGCTTGTCGGCGTTCGCACCGGTGAACGAGCCCTTGGCGTGACCGAACAGCTCGGACGCGATCAGCTCGTGCGGGATCGAGCCGCAATCCACGACCACGAACGGGCCGCGGGTGCGCTTGCTCATGCGATGCACCGCCTCGGCGATCGCCTCCTTGCCGGTGCCGGTCTCGCCCTGGAGGAGGATCGTCGCCTCGGTCGGAGCCGCCTTCGCGAGCAGCGCGAACAGTCGCTTCATCGGGGCGGTCGTGCCGAGTACGTCGCCGAACCGATCGCCCGGGAACTCGCCCAGATCGACACTCGTGTCGACCGGCTCGACGTCCATCTCCGTGTGCTTGCCGAGCCGCAGGCGTGCGGCCCCGGTCAGCACGACATTGCCGACCTTCGCTCCGCCGTGCTTGGTGCCGTTCGTCGTGTCGAGGTCGCGGACTTCGATGCCATCGCGGCGGACCCGGATCTCGAGGTGGTAGCGCGACACCGTGGCGTCCGAGAGCACGAGATCGTTGTCGGCGTGAGTGCCGACCATGGTCGTACCCTCGTCGAGCTTGTGCTCCTTGCCCTGGTCGGGCCCCGAGACCACACGCAGGCGGAAGCTTCGTTCGACGAGCGCGCTGGCGTCGTCGGTCAGGAGCTGCGTATGGATCTGACTCACGCTTACGCCTTTGTACCGCGACGGCGCGCCAGCATCCATCCCACGAGCACGAGGAGCGCGATCGGCGGACGATCGCGGCCTGCACTGCAGCATCCAGGGCCGTCCCCGGTGGCGGGGATTCCCGCATCGGAGGTCAACCCACCATCGCCCACCGCGGCATCGTCCGGCAGCGCCGCGTCGATCGGAACCCCCGCATCGGGTGGCGGATCCATGCCTGGCTCGAGCACCACCGAGTTGTAGGTCTGGATCCCCGAGTCGACCGTCTGGCACTGCTTCTTGGTCTTGAAGCCGGTCTTCTTCACGGTCACGCACGCGAGCCGCGGCGTCACGCCGGTGAAGTCGTAGAACCCGTCCGCCATGGTGGTGATCACGCGGCTGTCGTCGAGTGTCACGGTCGCCCCGGCGATCCGCGTGCAGTTGAACACCGAGGTCTGGCAGATCAACCCGACCAGCTCCCCGGCGGGCAGCGCCCCGTACTTCACCGCGAGGTGATTCGCGACGGGCCGCTCGACGCCGTCCGACGGCGAGCTCGCGAGCGCGCCATCGATCACCAGCGTCGAGCTACTACCGCTATCGAACGCCATCGCCCACGCGGATCCGCGCGCCTGCAGAAACCCCGCGAGCTCCGCGGTCGTGAGCCCGATCGAGCCGCTCTGCCAGCCGTCGACCGTGACCAGCCACAGCCGGTTCCCATCCGCCGAGATCCCGACCGCCGAGCGCGGCGCCCGCTGGCACGGCACGGCGACCTGGTCGTTGCAATCGAAGCTCGTCTCGACGCTGCCCGCGCGCACCAGGAGCGGACCGCCCCCGATCGCGCCCTGGGTCCCCGCGGGAAGCTCGTCGGGCTCCACCGTGATCTCCGGCGGCACGATCGCGGCCTGCGTCCGCTCGCCCACGCGCCGCAGGTGAAACAGCGCGAGCTGCGCGTTGTCGAACGTATTCGTCCACGGCGTCGAGTCCCCGATCGCGAGCCCGCGCGGCGTGAACCCAGCCACGGCAAACGCGTCGCCATTGATCGCGACCTGCGCCGCCTTCCGCGATGCAAACCCGCTCGTCGTGATGCCCTCGTCCGACTCCTTCGTCGCGTACAACGCGATCTCGGCCGACGTCAGGTCGATCTCGACCAGGACGATGCGCGCGGGCACGGCGCTGTCGACCCAGCGCTCGACGTGGATCCCCGGGTGCGGGTCGGACTGCGTGGTGCGCACCGGCGCCGCTGCCGCCGAACTGGCGCCAAGTGCGACGAGGAACCACGCGAGACGCATCGAAGGCCGAGCATAGCCCAGCGTGGTCTACGAACGTCGCACTTCCGCCCGGATCGCCGCCTCGAGCGGGGCCATCAGCTCGTCGGCGAGCCGCTCAGCGCGGAGCGCCATGAACCGGGCCATCCCCGCGCGGAGCTCGGTGATCATCGCGTCGACGTCGACGAGCTCTCCGCGCCCCTGCAGCTCCCTCCGTAGCACCGAGCACATGTAGCTCACGCAGCGCTCGGGCCGGTCCTCTGCCTCGAGGGTGCAGCCCCGCTCGCCCCGGAACGCGCACCCGGCATGGTCGCCGCGCGGTGCGCGCAGGTCACCGACGCGGGTCCCCGCCTCGGCGAGCGCCGCGACCTCGTCGTCGCCAAACAGGTCCGCGGTGACGCCCGTGCAGCAATCCCCGCCCGCGAACGCGCCGCGCGGCCAGCGCTTGCCCGCCGCGCAGCTCGCGCACGACGAGACGCTGGCCAGCGATGCGGAGACCCGGACCTTGAGCGCGCGCAGCTCCATGGCCGCCTCGCGCTCGCCCACGTCCGGCCGGGCCGTGCGCGCGGCCCGCAACCGTGCGTGCAACGCGATCAGCTCGTCGGCGCGCGTTCGCACGTGGCGCGTGCGGAGCAGCAGCCGCTCGATCGGGATCAGCACGCGGGCAGGATAGCGAGGATCGTCGTCGGAAGGAGAGCGAATCGCCCCGGTGAAAATTGAGGTCCGGCCACCATTCGGGGGCGCGATACCGCCGACGACAGCGCGCCTCTCGCCGCGGCCGTATGAGGCCCATATCCCCGGTGCTCGACGTCGGCCACCCGGATGGCTTTTCGGGGTCCGGAACCGAACGCGGGATGGCGCGTCGGCGACCACCGGCGTCGGCGGCGCATGCGGCTGGCCGGCGCAGGGTGATCAAACAACGGCCGGAAGGCGGGGCGGCACGGGTTGATCAACTGCCTTCAGGTCGCGGTAGGGCAGGGGACACGCAGCCGAAACCGTGATGCCGGTTCTGGGAAGCGCTGGTACGCGCCCTCCGCTGTGAGCTGTGTGGTCAGGCGCCGGGGCGCAACGCCGGCGATGTCCGCGGCGGTCCACGCAGGTCTTCAGCGAGCCTGCGTTCGCCCGACCGGCTCGTGGGGTTCTCCCCCCAAAGCATGAGCTGGGACGGAGCGCCATTAGCTGGCGTCAGCGCTGTGGGATGTATGGGCAGGCGCCAACGGCGCTGCGCGTGCGCTGTTCGCGGCTGTCCACGCAGGTCATCAGTGACGTCACGCATCTCCACGAACGGAGCGCGAACGCGGACCTCGCTACGGGCGCGCCGTGGACCTCGGCCTCTGGGATAACGTTGAATCAAAGGAAGGCTTGTTACATGCCACAGTCGTAAATAGTGACGACCAGGACAAAATATCGGCGAAATAACTCGACTCGACGAAGGTTCGTTGATAGAGTTCGAAGGTGCCAGGCGTGAGATCCAAGTCTCGGCCGCGGAAGCGGCACGTTCAGCTCGATCTGCTGGCGAAGCCGAAGCGCAAGGCCGGAAAGGGCAAGCGCCTTGGCCGACCGCCGAAGAATGGGCGCGCTGGCTCTCCGCACAAGGCGCGACCGACGCTGAAGGCCCAGCATCCCGTGCACGTGGTCCTGCGGGCGATCGCGCTGATCGGCAGCCTCCGCAAGCGCGACATCTATCAGGCGATCCGGTGGGCCACGATCGCGGCGGCGAAGCACGAGGGGTTCCGGATCGTGCATCTGAGCGTGCAGCGGACGCACGTGCATCTGCTCGTCGAGGCCGCGAACAAGAAGGCCCTCTCGCGCGGCATGCAGGCGTTCCAGATCTCGGCGGCGAAGCTGATCAATGCGGCGATCAGCAAGAAGCGGGATGAGCGGCGGCGCGGGACGGTGTTCCCCGACCGCTATCATCAGGAGATCATCACGACGCCCCGGCAGGCGCGGAATGCGCTCGCGTACGTGTTGAACAACTGGCGCAAGCACCGCGAGGATCGGGGACAGCCCGAGAAGACCTGGCTCGTCGATCCGTTCTCGACGGGCGTGCTGTTCAACGGGTGGAAGGAGCTTGCCGGCCGGGACGTGATGTGGAAGTGGCGGGATACCTACGAGCCGATGATCGTGTGGTTGCCGAAGACGTGGCTACTCAGCGAGGGCTGGCGACGGTACGGACTGATCGGGTACGCCGAGGTGCCGAGCGTGCGCGGGGTGATGCTGGGCCGTCAGACCGCTGCTCGATAGACGACCGGCCGCGTCGCTGCCAGCTGTCGGCTCGCGCGGCTCAGGTCGGCTCGGACGCGATCCACAGCGGGTACGCGCGCGGCTTCGAACGCTCGCGGACCGCGAGGATCTTGTCGCGCGCATCGGACGCCGACAGACGCGCAACGACGGCACGGCCCTCGGTGTGGACCTTCATCGTGAGCGCGAGCGCGTCTGCTTCCGAGATCGAGAACACCTCGCGCAGCACCGCGACGACGAACTCGTGGGTCGTGTAGTTGTCGTTGCGGAGGGCGACATGGACGTCGGGCCCCCACTCGCTGACCTCGGGCTCGCGCGTACCGTGGACGAGGGTGAACAGCATCGCGGTGGGATCGAGCTTGGCCTCCTCGAGGAGCGGGACGATCTCGGAGCGGACGAGGTAGGCCCAGAGGTCGATGCAGGTCGCCTTGCGCTGGCCGTGGATCGCGACGGAGAGCGCGTAGGACAGCACCTGCTGTGCGTCCTCGGTCATCACGCGTGCCTGGCCGGTCGTGGAGTCGAGTGTCGCGAGCACGCGATCCTCGAGGACCTCGACGTCTCCGCCGTGGGTGCGGATCGCCTCGGTCATCGTCTCGTCCTGGAGAATCCCGTACAGGAGGTGGAACGAGGTCAGGGTCTCGTGACCGCGGGTCCGCGCCTCGTGCTGCGCGACGTGGAGGACGACCTCGGCGTCGGCGTCG
>JANOPP010000663.1:0-1696 GCA_031421915.1 Myxococcales bacterium
TGGCGAAGCAGCGCGGCTTCTACTCGGACGCGATGATCGACGACATCGTCGAGAAGGGCACGCTGCACCACCGCACGGACGTCCCCGACGACGTGCGCCGCGTGTTCGTGACCGCGCACGACATCACGCCGTACTGGCACATGAAGATGCAGTCGGCCTTCCAGCGCCACTGCGACAGCTCGATCAGCAAGACGATCAACTTCCCGCACGACGCGACGGTCGAGGACGTGCGCCAGATCTACGAGATGGCGATCGACGAGGACGTCAAGGGCGTCACCGTCTACCGCGACGGCTGCCGCGACATGCAGCCGATGGCGCTCAAGGGCTCGGTCTCGAAGAAGGATGGCGAGGGTGCCAGCGTCGGTAACAGCGTTGCGCCGACGACGGGCGCGAATCACGCCGCGGCGCCGTGCGCGGATGGAGCGAAGGCCGGTCGCTCGTGCAGCGAGTCGGCCGACATGGACCTGGAGCCGGGCCTCACGCCGCGCCTGCGCACGACGCGCAACGAGCGCGGGCAAGAGGAGCTCGCGCCGATCAAGCTGCCCGAGATCATGAGCTGCCTGCGCATCCGCCAGATGACGCCGTTCGGCAACATGCACGTGAAGGTGTCGGTCGATCCGATCGAGCAGCGCGAGCGCGAAGTGTTCGCGCAACTGGGCAAGGGCGGCGACGTCGCGAACTCGGACCTCGAGGCGATCTGTCGCATCCTCTCGCTGTGGTTGCGCAGCAACGGCTCGCTCGCGATGGCGGTGAAGCAGCTCGAGGGCATCGGCTCGAGCCTGTCTGTGCCGACGAAGGACGGACGGATCATGTCGCTGGCCGACGGGCTCGCGACGGCACTCAAGCGCTACATCCAGGCCAAGGATCAGCACGGCCTGCATGCGCTGCTGCTCGGCGGCGCGGAGCCGGACCTGACGAAGACCGGCTACTACTACAAGAGCGCTGGAGCCCAGGCCGGCACCGGCGAAGTGCCTGCGGTGGCCGCCGCAGCGCCCGCGATGCCCGCGCTGCAGCCGCGCAACTCGGCCCAGTACAAACTGAAGTGCCCGTCGTGCACCGCCGCGCTCTCCTTCGAGGAGGGCTGCGTCAAGTGCTACGGCTGCGGCTTCAGCCAGTGCTGAGCTGACGCGCGCAGGCGCTCGAACGCTCGCCCCCGAGCTCGCGCCGCCGCGAGACCGGGGGCGAGCGCTTTTCATGTCCCGCGCGGGGCGGGCGAGCGCACAAAACCCGAGATCTAGAGCCTCGCGAGTGTTCGGTTCGCGCGGCCGTCCCGGCAGGTGATTGGCCGGCGCCCTGGCGGGTATCCGGGAACCCGAACTCGATCAGCGAGGTCCCCATGCTGCTCTCAGCGTTGCTCGTTGCCGCTCAGACTCAAACGACAAGCAAGCCGCTCACAAACGCGGAGACCGAAAACGCGATCCAGGCCGCGTGGGAGCAACGCTGCGGCGATGCGATGCCCGTGCTGCTCGGAGAGGATGCGCTTCAAGAGCGTGGTTTTGCCCGCACCGAGAAACCCGGTGAGGATGGTGACAGGAACGTGTTGCGCCATGGAGTTGCTCCGCGAATCGAATGCGCTACTCTTTTGCTCTTCCTGCCGATGATCTTGGCAAATAGGCAAAAGTTAACCGACCACTATAGCAGATTTTCTCGCGTGATGCGGAAAGGGCTGGCGGGGCGCTCCGGCGCGCTCAGCGCT
>JANOPP010000664.1:0-17199 GCA_031421915.1 Myxococcales bacterium
ATCGACCGCGAGGAACACACCGGCGACCGCGACGTAGCCGCACAAGCCCCACATCGCACGCATCGCGAAGCTCGAATCCTCGACGTGCGCGGCGCGGATCACGACGAAGCCCCAGCCGGACAGCACGCAGAACAGAAATGCTAGCCAGGTGACGCCGCCTGCGAGCAGCGATCCGCTCGCCAGCGTGCCGATCGCCCCGAGGATCACGACCGCGAGGATCGTGGCGATCCGCAGCGGCCGGTCGAGGCGGTGCTCCGTCATCCGGCGTCGAGCGCCGCGACGAGCTCGGCCGGGCTGACCGTCGAGGTGCCGCGCTTGGAGACGCTGATCGCGGCCGCCACGCTCGCGAGCTCGATCGCCTGCTCGTACGACACGCGTGCCGCGAGGGCCAGGGCGATGGTGGCGACGACCGTATCGCCCGCACCGGTGACGTCGAAGACTTCGCGGGCGATCGCCGGCACGTGGAACGCTGGCTCGCCGAGGCGGAACAAGCTCATGCCATCGGCGCTGCGCGTCACCAGCAGTGCGGCGCCTTCGAGCAACGGCATCACCGTGGCCACCGCAGCGTCGAGATCGAAGCCGTCGGTCCCGCCGGCGTGTGGTGCCGCCGCTTCGAGCTCGTGCAGGTTCGGCGTGATCACCGTCGCGCCGCGATAGATCGAGAAGTCGCGCTGCTTCGGGTCGACGATGATCGGCAGCCCCGCCTTCCGCGCCACCGCGATCGCGTGCCGCGCGATCTCCGGCGTGATCACGCCCTTCGCGTAATCCGAGAGGACCACGGCCTGTGCGTCCTTCATGCGGCTCTCGATCGCGTGCTTCATCCGCTCGAGCACGGCGCCCGCGATCGGGTGCCGCTTCTCCTGATCGACGCGGACGATCTGCTGCTGCTGCGCGACCAGCCGTGTCTTCTTGCTCGTCGGCCGATCCGGATCCGGGATCGCCGTGTTGATGATCCCGTGCTGCGCGAGTGCGGTCGCGAGCGTCTTCGCCGTCTCGTCCACTCCAACCACGCCGACCAGGTATGTCGTGCCGCCGAGCGCCTGGATATTCGCCGCCGCGTTCGCCGCGCCGCCGAGCCGCGTCTCGTGCGACCGCACCTCGAGCACCGGCACCGGCGCCTCGGGCGAGATCCGCATCACCTCGCCGCGCAGGTACTCGTCGAGCATCAGGTCGCCGATCACGAGGACCCTCGAGCCCTTGAGCTGGTCGATGACGGCGCGCAGTGGGTGCATCGGAACGGCCGATTATCGACCACGCTGGCGGTGGTTACCAGTTCGCGCCGGGTCGACCTCGGGCTACAGTCCAGGGCGCCCCAGACGGGATCCATCGTCGTCGTCGTTGCCAGCTCAGCCGTCGGCGAGCTGGTGCCAGAGCCGGCGCACGGCTTCCCAGTCGCTGAACTGGATCGCGTGCTCGCAGCCGGCGCCGCGGCCTGCGTCCACGTCCGACGACCGGTCGCCGATCATGATCGAGCGCGCGAGGTCGAGGTCGAGGTCGCGCGCGGCATCGAGCAGCAGGCCGGGCGCCGGCTTGCGGCACGGACAGCCCGCATCGTGCGCGTGGCGGCAGTAGTAGGCGCCGGCGAAGGTGACGCCGCCCTCGGCGAAGACCTCGACGACGCGTGCGTGGACGGCCAGGAGCTCGGTCTCCGTGATCAGGCCGCGCGCGATGCCGGACTGGTTCGAGATGATCACGAGCGCGTGGGTGGCCTGTAGCTCGCGCAACATGTCGATCGCGCTGGGGAGCGGCTGGACGAGAGCGGGGTCGCGCGGATAGCCGACGTCGACGATCAGCGTGCCGTCGCGATCGAGGAAGAGGGCCCGCTTCACGAGCGCGTCAGCCGCGCGAGCGTGTCGGTCGACGAGCGACCGGGCACGAGCGGCACGAGCTCGACGCGACCGCCGTAGGCCTCGACGATGGCGCGCTCGGGGATCGGCTTGGTCGCGTAGTCCGCACCCTTGACGTGGACGTCGGGCTTGACCGTCGCGAGGACGCGCTCGGGGGTGGCGTCGTCGAACACGAGGATCGCGTCGACGAGGTCGAGGGCGGCGAGGAG
Source organism: Myxococcales bacterium (assembly GCA_031421915.1). GTDB lineage: Bacteria > Myxococcota_A > Polyangia > Haliangiales > Haliangiaceae > JABFXX01. The sequence goes on from JANOPP010000664.1 coordinate 2,057, forward strand.
CTGCACGCGCTCGGTGCACGGAAAGATCGGGCGGTCGGGGCCCTTGGTGGCGCGGACCGAGTCGTCGCCGTTGACGCCGACGATCAGGACGTCACCGAACGCGCGCGCGGCGCGCAGGGACTCGAGGTGGCCGATGTGGAACACGTCGAACACGCCGTTGGTCCACACGACCGTGCGCTTGCGGGCGCGCTGGGCCTCGCGCCACACGACGAGCTGCTCGAGCGAGAGCTCCTTGGCTGGTGCGCGACCGTTACCGACGACGATCTCGGGGGACGGGGCGAAGGCTTCGTCGACGACCTCGCACAGGAGGTGGCCGATGATGATGTGGCACTCCTGGACGCGCGCGGTGACGGTCGAGGGGACGGCGACGCCGGCGTCACACGAGGCGACGAACGCGGCACCCTTGGCGCCGGTGAGCGCGATGATCTTCATGCCGCGGCGGCGGGCGACCTCGACGGCGGCGAGCACGTTCTTCGACGTGCCGGAGGTCGTGATCGCGATCAGGACGTCGCCCTCGGCGCCGAGCGCGTCGACCTGGCGAGCGAACACGTGCTCGAACCCGTAGTCGTTGGCGATCGCGGTGAGTGCGGAGGTGTCGGTGGTGAGCGCGATCGCGGCGAGCGGGCGACGCTCGACGACGTAGCGGCCGACGAGCTCGGCGGCGATGTGCTGGGCGTCGGCTGCGCTGCCGCCGTTGCCGCACAGGAGGACCTTCTTGCCGGCTAGCACGGCATCGCGCACGAGGTCGGCCGCGTGTGCGATCGGCGCGGGATCGAGCGCCATCTTGACGCGCAGGCTCTCCGTCAGGCTCTGCCGGACGATCTGCTCGGAGGTCACAGGCGCACTTCGCTGAGCGTGGGGCGCATCGCGAGGAGGGCGCGGGCCTCGGTCATCACGGTCTCGACGGGGACCGTGCACGCCGCCGTGTTACCGATCTCGCTGATCGGCTTGCCGACTGCGACGTCCTTGCCGTTGTAGACGCTGAACAGCGGCATCGAGTAGAGCTGCGGCGCGATCGAGCGCACGCGCGAGCCGAGCGGTGCGAACAGGGTCGGCGTGTCGGCGAAGAACAGGCCGATGACCGGCGCATCGACGAGGCAGGCGAGGTGCATCGGACCCGAGTCGTTCGAGATGACGAGCTTGGACTCGGCGAACAGCACGAGCAGCTCGCGCAGCGAGAGGTCACCCGCGACGACGTGCACGCGCGACGACTTCGCGAGGGCCGCGACGCTCTCGACGTACGGGCGCTCGTTCGGCGCACCGATGAACAGCACGCGCGCGGTCGGGGTCATCGCGATCAGCTCGTCGGCGACCTGCGCGTAGCGCTCCAACGGCCACTTGCGGGCCTCGGGTGCGAGGTCCGGCGAGGTGTTCGCATTGATCACGTAGAGCGGGTCGGTCGCGCGGATGCCGTGACCCGCGAGCTTGTTGCGAAGGGCCGCGCGCTCGATCTCGCTCGGGTCGATCCGCGGGTACTTGTACTTCGCGGAGAACTCGGTGAACCCCGTGTAGTAGTAGTCGCCCGTCGCGACGAGGTAGACGAGGGACAGGAAGATGTCGCTCGTGTGGAAGTACGAGTTGTAGAAGCCCGCGATGTCGAGGAGCTCCTTTCGCCAGCTCTCGGAGGTCAGGTAGAAGCCTGCCTTCTGCGGGATGCCGGCGAGGCTGCCGAGCACGAGCGGGAACTTCGCGAAGAACTCGAGATCGAGGACGAGATCGCACTTGGCCACCCGCAGGGCGCGCGCGACGGAGAGCGTCGACTTCGTGAAGGCCTGTGGCGTCGAGGGATCGATGTAGTGGTTCACATCGGTCATGCCGAGGATGTCGAGGATCGCCTGGTTCGACTTGAACGTCGCGAAGTGGATCTCGGCGTCGGGGAACCGATCACGCAGGGCCGCGAGGCTCCGACTCGCGACGATGATCGAGCCCATGCCGAAGAACTTCATCACCACGATCTTCTTGATCGGGCGGGTCTTGGCGAACGGGCGGCCGAGCCGGTGGGCCGTCGCGAGCACGCTGCATGCCGCATCACCGAGGATGCGGTCGAGGCGACGCATGAGCTCGACGTTCATAGAACCCTGAATGCCATGCGGGCCGAGCAGGGGTCAAGCAAGCAGCAGCGTCCCCCGCTCGTGCAGTGATCCTGGCGCCACCACTCGGCAATCTGGGAGTTTTTACCGCGACACGCATGTCGTGATCCGGGCGTGTTACTCGGAGAACTTCGGGTTCCTTGCGAGCCTTCGCGAGCCATGGCTATAAGAAGTCGTGGCAGGCGTGAACGCAGACACGCACGTGGTGATCGCCGCCTTCAAGGAGGGCAAGGTCATCCGTGGGGTCGTCGGCGAGGTCGTCGCCGCAGGCTATCCGGTGATCGTGGTCGACGACGGCTCGCCGGACGACACGGCAACCGCTGCGGCGATCGCAGGTGTCAGCGTGCTGCGCCACTCGATCAACCTCGGTCAGGGTGCGGCACTGCAGACCGGCATCGACTACGCCCTCCGCCGCGGAGCACGGCAGATCGTGACGTTCGACGCCGATGGTCAGCACTCGGTCGAGGACATCCCCGAGCTGATCGCAGCGCTCGTGCACGCGGACATCGCGCTCGGCTCGCGGTTCCTCGGCAAGGACGTGATCGGCGCAGGCGCGCGGCGCAAGGCGCTCCTGCGCACGGCGACGCTGGTGTCCAACAAGCTCAGCGGCCTCAAGCTCACCGATGCGCACTGCGGCCTGCGCGCCTTCCGCGCCTCGGTCGCGCCCCAGCTACGCATCACGCAGGATCGGATGGCGCATGCGTCCGAGCTCCTCCGCAACATCCAGCGCAGCGGCCTGCGCGTCGTCGAGGTCCCCGTGACCATCAAGTACACGGAGCACTCGAAGCAGAAGGGGCAGGGCGGCTTCCAGGCGATCCGGATCCTGTTCGACTATTTCTTCCGCCCGTCATGATTTCAGGCAGGGACGTTGCGCAGCACCTTCCGCGCGGATTTGCCGATCCACGTCGGCAGGGTCTGGAGGATTCCGCGGCGGCCATATCGATCGCGATACTCCTTGGTCCATGCGGTCGTGGCATCGGCGCACTTCTCGGCGACCGCCCGGACGCTCTCGATCACGACGTTCGCGCCGAGGCGCGCTTCTCGTGCGAGCGCTTCCCACTGTGGTCGGTGTAGCTCGGCCGCATCACGTCTGCCCCCGATCGACATTGCCAGGCGTCGGTCGAGGCCCTCGTACTGACGAGTCGAGAGTAGGTCGTAGAACGGCGCCAGCCTCAGCTCCGACCCTTCGTACAAGAACGAGAGGTTCTTCCCGTGACCATCGCAGTTGCCGACCACGATATTGAACGCTTGCCACTCGATCAGGCGTCTCGCGTCGACAAACGGCTCGCTTGCATGGCGACTCACGAGATCGATCGCAGAGGCGAGCGACGGGCCACCCTCCTGCTCGTACTTCTGGTCCGGTGAGAGCGCGAGGGCCTGGCAGAAATCCTCCTGATGGAGCCGTACCACTGGCCACTCGATCTCCGAAGCACGCCGATCGTAGCGTTCGACCAGCAGGCTCGGCGGATCCGTTCGGAGCAGAAGATCGACGCGAGCCACGTCGAAGCCGATGTGCGCGGCGAGGCCCATCACGTACGCCTCGTTGAGACAGAGGTGGGCGTACCGTGGGTGAGGGAGCTTGAGAATGTGGGTGCTCGGTGCTCCGTCGACCGCCAGATGAACCCGACCGTCGAGCATCGCGACCGGCAGCTTGTGTTGCGCCCCCGCAAGTGACAGCCGTGTGGTCGGGCCTCCAACGAGGAGAGGCACGACATCGCGAGTTACCAGCGTCTGGAGTCGTGGATCGTCGATGAGCTCGTAGCTATGAGAATCGCGACGACCGCTCGGAGATCCGGGTTCGCAGATCGCAAAGGCACCGGCACATTCACCGCCAATGGCTCGTAGTAGCGCGATGTCATTTCGGAGCGAGAGTCCAAGACGTTCGCAGACGGCTTGCCGTGCCTCGCCTTCGGGCAGCAGGTTGGAGAAGAACCAGTGAGCCGGTCCGCCCACGTACTCGACGCTGGTCAACGGCAGGCTTACGGAGAGCGGGAACGAATCGTCAGCGTCGGTCCAGGCGCGGTCATAGGTGAACCGAAACACCTCCGAGGCATCCGCAACGAGCTGCCCGACACGCTGCGTACCAAATCGAACCTCGAGCTCGATCCTGGGCATCACGGCTTCCTGGGACGCCAGCCTCGAGGAGCGATCCAGAGCTCGAGCCCCAGACGGTGGAGAACCTGAAGCGCCAGTCCCAGTCGAATGGTGGGTTTGCCGCCCTCGAGGTCGCCGAGGAACCGGACACCGACGCCAGCGAGCGCCGCTGCCGTGACCTGATCCGTGTTCGAGAGCTTGCGCGCCGACCGGACGACCTTACCTACTTCGTCGGTACTCTTCACGTTGATGACGGGTGCGCGATTCGATGGTGCCACCTGATCCTCCCGATCGGTAAGGTACCACAGGGGCCAGGCCAGTCCACCCGATCGGTAAGATCGACGTGCTCGACGATCGATCTTACCGATCGGGAAGTCGCTCTGTGGCGCGCGGTCGCGTCGAGCGCGGCGCCGGATCTGCAGACGAGTCTCGTCGGGAAGTGGCGGCTGCCCGGCCCGTGTCCGACCGCGAGCGAGCCTCGGCGAATCGCCCGGACTTGCAGCCTCGGGCGCCGCATGACTATAAGAAGCGGGGCTTCCCGCCGTCATGATCATCCGAGTTCTCTTGCTCGCAGGACTGGCCGCGATCGCGTGGCTAGTGTTCCTGCGTCGCAATCGCCTGCCGATTCACATCATGCTCGTGTTCCTGATGCTCGCCGCGGGTGCGGCGGCGGTGATCTTTCCCGAGCGCACCGATGTCGTCGCGAACTGGGTCGGCGTCGGCTACGGCAAGGACCTGGTCTCGTACCTGTTCCAGATCACGGCGATGTTCGTGCTCATCCACTACTACACGAAGTTCGTCGAGCTCCAGCGGCAGCTCACGCAGCTCACGCGCGAGATGGCGATCCTGCGCGCCGAGCTCGATCGCTCTACGAAGCCACCGGCGTAGCCGGCGGAGCGCGCATTCGCCGGGCGGTGAGAGTCACCACAGCGATCAACGTGCAGACGATCATCCAGTGCGAGTACCGATAGTCCGGACTCGCCGCGAGGAACAACAGCGACGACTCGAAGACCAGGCCGCTCATGATCGTCGCGAACACATCGCGGTGGCGGCGCGTGAGCGGTAGCAGTGCGAGCGCGACGAACAGATAGATCCACGGCACGAAGATCGGCGTGAGCTTGTAGATCAGCCATGTGGCCTCCGACATCTTGCGCTGGAGGCGCGACCACGTATTCGAGAGGTCGAGCTGCTCCGCGTGATACGGGCGCATGTCGCGGGGAGGAATCGCCGCCGCTGGCCGTCGGCGGGTGAAGCACAGGACCTCGACGAGCACGGCGACCCGGTGCTTCACGTACGCGAACGGATGGCTCGTGATGACGTCCTTGAACGCACGTGCGATCGCGTCGCGCTGGCGCTGCGGGGCGGGCTCGATACCGTTGATCGGCACGCCCCACATCGCCTCGGTCTTGTGATTGATGATCGGGAGGAAGTCGCGCGGCGAGTACAGCCTGCGCATCGTCCCGAGGATGTCCGTCTTGGTGATCAGATCGGTGCCAGCAAGCAGCGTGCGCAGCTCCTCGTCGGAGAACTCCTCGTCGGCGTGGACGAGCGTCCCGACGATGTCGAACAGCGCGAGCGTCGAGTGCCACGGGTACATCTCGCGATCGGTGATCGCTGCGTTGAACGCAAACGAGCCGAACGTCACCGCGAGCCAGGCGACGCCCGAGATCGCGTAGCGCTTGAACCAGTGCATCCCGGTGCGCCACTCGAACAGCAGCACGATGATCGGGAACGTCGCGCCGAACGCGTTGTAGCGAACGGCCGTGGCAGCGCCGAGCGCGAGCAGACCGGCGATCCGGAGCCACCGCCGCTCCGCGAACATCGCGGCGAGGCCGAGCATCAGGAAGCCGGCCATCACGCAGTCCTTCCAGATCACGGCGAACGGCACGAAGATCGGCGGGAACACGAACAACCCGGCCGTGATCCACGCGGCTCTGCGGGGCGTGAAGGTCCGGCGCAGCACCAGGTAGAGACCGGCGAGGAACGTGCCGCTCTGGAGGACCAGCATCAACAGCGGACCGGTGACGAAGTACTCGAGGACCGACCACAGAAAGCTCATCGCCGGCGGGTGAAGGTCCGTGTAGAAGTTGGCCCGCGCCTCGCGGAGGTGATCCGAAGAGTCCTGCGTCATGAAGCCCGGGTAGGCGTAGACGAGCAGGACGAGCCAGGCCACGCCGAGCACGACCGACGGTGGAGCGGAGGCGATGGCGCGCGTGATCTTCCGGACGGCCTGGCGGGCCACAGCGCTGAAGGTCACGGCGCGACACTATAGGCATACGCGCCGCACGCTGTGTATAACGGCCGCCACTCGTGGACGAGCAACGCGGCAGGCTAGCGCGCGACGTCGCGTGGAACCTGGTCTCGGTCGTGCTGCTCGCGGTCGTCGGGCTCGGACTCAAGGTTCTGATCGCGACGTGGTGGGGAGAGGGAGCGCTCGGTGCGTTCAACCTCGTCACGTTCGCGATGATGTCGATCGCGATCCTCGGTGCTGGTGGGCTGCAGTACGCGGTGCTGCGCACGGTCGCCGAGGCACCGGAGGATCGAGACCGCGTGGCTGCCGTCGTGGTCGGCGCCCTCGTCCCCAACGTGGTGCTCGCCGCGCTCGCGACCGTGCTGTTCGTCGCGTTGCGCGGTCCGATCGGTGCGCTCCTCGACAGCCCCGCCGTCGCCGAGGGCATCGTGTGGGCCGCCCCCGGACTGTTCTGCCTCTCGATCAACAAGGTGTTGCTCGGTGTCGTCAACGGACTGCGCCGGATGCGCGCGTTCGCGATGTACACGTCGCTGCGCTACGTGCTGATCGCCGTCGGGCTCGGGCTCGCGCGTGCGCTGGATCTGTCGGGCGAGCACCTCCCGGCGATCTGGTCGTTCTGCGAGGCCGTGCTGATGCTCGTGCTCGTCGTCGAGCTGATGATGACGGTGTCGCTGTCTCGCGCGCGGGGCTGGCTCTCCTACGCGAAGCTGCAGCTCGACTACGGTGCGCGCGGCGTGCTCTCGACGCTCGCCTACGAGGTCAACTCCAAGCTCGACCTGTGGATGCTCGGTATCGCGATGTCAGACGAGCACGTCGGCGTGTACGCGATGGCGTCGGCGTTGTTCGAGGGCGCGATGCAGCTCCCGATCATCCTCCAGAACAACCTGAATCCGATGATGGCGCGGCAGCTCGCCGACGGGAGGCCTGGCGATGTCGAGCTTCTCGCCCGGAGTACGCGCCGGTGGTTCGTGCCGGCGCTCGTCGCCGCTTGCGTCGTGGGCGCGCTGATCTATCCGTACTTGATCCCGTGGATCACCGGGCGCGACTCGTTCGCCGACGGCGCGATCCCGTTCGCGATCCTGATGGGCGGCGTCGCGGTCGGAGCGCGCTGGCTCCCGTTCAATCAGCTGTTGCTCATGGGAGCGCGTCCGGGGTGGCACACGTTCTACATGGTCGGCGTCGTCGTCGTGACGTTCGTACTCACGCTCGTGTTGATCCCCGACTTCGGCCTCATCGGCGCGGCGATCTCGAGCGCGGGCGGCATGCTCGTCTCCGCGGTGCTTCTGATCGTCCTCGCGCGGACGAAGCTACACGTGCGGATCTGAACGCCACGTCGCCTCGAGCGCACCGACCGGCAGTGGCACCGAGGGCAGCCACCGCAGCCGCCGGGCGACGCGCTCGAGCCCGAGAAACCCGAGGACGTACGCCGGCGGATACGGCAGCCCGATGCTGTCGACGGTGATCGCACCGCCCGGAGAGGTCACCTGCTCGAGACAGCGCCGCGCGCCGCGCTGGGTCGGCATGTTGAGATGCTCGCCGGGAATCCAGTACGGCCAGCGCGTTCGCAGCACCCGGAACGCGACGCTGCCGGCATCGGGGCACACGACGTAGAGCAAGCCACCGGGTGCGACGAGCTTCACGAGGTCGCGCAGGAACGCCGCCGGCTCGAGCACGTGCTCCCACACCGACACGGAGATCACGAGCTCGGCCTGCGGTGCCGCGATCGGGCTGTCGTTGAGATCCGCAGCACGCCACGCGACCCGCTCGTCGAGCCCGTCGGGACGCGGGCTCCAGTCGAGAGCGAGACCCGACGCGCGCGGGAACTCACGCGCGAGCGCCACCGCGAGCTCGCCGCCACCAGCACCGACGTCGAGCCACCGGAACGCCGCCTCGCGATCGAACCCGCCGAGCCGGGTCACGCGGCGGACGACGGTGTCGAACCACGCCGTGAGCGGGGTCGCGTGCCGCAGGTCCCGCAGCGTCGCATCGACGCCGCTGGCGAACGAACCGTAGAGAGCGGCGAGTGCATCGCGCGACGGCAGCGGCCACGTCGTGATCGAGCCGCAGTCGCGGCACGTGTACAGATCGAACGGCCCGTGCTCGCGGCGCTTCGGATGCGAGAGCCCACGATGGGTCTGCCACAGCGCATCCGAATCGCAGTATCGACACCGCATCAGTACGCGTCGAAGTCGAGGAGCGTGAACCGCGTCGAGGCGCGACTAAGGCTGCGTTGGGTTCCCGCGAGATCGCGGAAGATGAGGTTGAGCGGGGAGGGTTTGAAGCGATCGGGCAGCGGCGCGAGCACGCCCCGTCGGCCGAGCTGGGGATCGAGCCCGATCCACATGCGGAACGGCTGAGCGAACGGCACCGGTGGCAGCGCGGCGGCGAGCGCCTTCGGCACGTGCGCGAGGTAGGCGAGGATCCCGAGCTTGTGCGTGCGGGCGTAGACGATCGGCTCGTCGCCCGTGGTCGCGACGTACTCCGCCTGCGGCCGGGCGAGCCGCCAGCCGAGCGCGGCGTCGGACCAGGCGAGCGAGAACCCGATGTTGTCGTCGCGGCTCGCCGTGAACCGTCCAACGCCGACGAGGACATCGAGCGGTGTCACGAGCTGGAACCCGAGCTTGCGCGTGAAGCCGGGCGTGCTGTTCGCGTTGGCCACGCCGACGACGAACTCGAAGCCGCGCTCGTGCGCGCGCGCGTAGGTCTGATCGGCGAGCCGGGTGAACAGCCCCTTGCCTTGATGGGTCGGATGCGTCGCCGTGTTGAGCGACAGCAGGCCTCGTGCACGCCGGCCTTCGATCATCGCCTCGACGGGGATCGTCGCGTAGTGCGCGGCGAGCACCTCGCCGGCATACGCGTCGAAGCCGACGGCCTCGCCGGCGGGATTCTCGCGATAGAGCCAGCGCAGGTACTCGGTCGTCAGTGACGCCGACGTGACGCCCAGCAGCTCGCGGTACGCCGCGATCGCGGCATCGTCGGTCGCCAGCTGCCGGAACGCGTAGGACATCACGCCGCGAATCGCGCCGCGTAGGCGGCGTAGGTCTCGACGCGATAGCCCTTCTCGATCAGCCGATCGAGCCGGTCGAACACGCTCTTGCGGTTGAAGAACATGAGCCAGTGATAGAGCGGGTTGTTCTTGATCCCCGCGTGCATGTATCGCTCTTGATCGACGTCGATGTCGTACGGATGGAAGTAGCCGGTGACGGCCTCGTCACTCGGACCTCGCTTGAACGCGCGCGCGATCAGCGGGAACGGCAGCGCCCGGAAGTACACGCCGCCGCCGATCGGGACACGCAGCGGTCCGACGCGCGCGAGCGTCATCGGGATCTCGAGCACACCGGAGGGCAGCCGCCGGGTCGCCCCACCGAACTCCGGCCAGCCGTAGAGCGGGTTCGGCGCGGGCAGCACGGAGCTCGAATACTCGATGCCGGCCGCGCTCAGGATCTCGTACGCCCACGCCGTCTTGCTCGTCAGGGAGAACGTCGGCGCGCGATAGCCCGTGACCTTGGTCGCTCCGCACGCGGAGAGCTCGGAGAGGCACGCGTCGAGGTCGGCGCGCAGCTCCTCGGGAGATTGCTGATCGAGCGGGATGTGCTGGTTCGAGTGGCACCCGAGCTCGTGACCGCGCCGTGCGATCTCGCGCACGAGATCCGGGTAGCGACGTGCGATGTCACCGACGACGAAGAACGTCGCGGAGAAGTTATGGCGATCGAGCCAGTCGAGGTAGCGCAGCGTCATCGGCTCGACGCGCGGCACGAAGCGTTCACCGTTCGGGACCATCAGCCGCGCGTCCTCGACGTCGACGGAGAACAGGTAGGTGCGTGACGCGTGCATCGGGCCGCCTGGTGACGCCGCGCACTCTAGCAGGGATCCATTTGACAGGGCCAAGGACCTATGGCTCTCTGCGAGGCAGCAAGCGATGTGCGGCATCTTTGGCGTCATCTGTGCGAACCGGGAAACCGCTGACGCGCAGGCCCAGCTCGATCTGACCCGCGCGCTCGCGATCGCGTTGCTCAAGGCCTCCGAGACCCGCGGTCGCGAGGCCGTCGGGATCGCGATCCACGATGGCGCTCGCATCGAGGTCCTGAAGCAGAGCGGCTCCGTCACCGACTTTCTCGCCAACCCGAAGCTCCACGAGCTCCTGGACGACGCGCGGCGACGTGCGACCCAGTCGCTCGCGATCACCGGCCACTCGCGGCTCGCGACCAACGGCGCGCAATCGAACACCGACAACAACCAGCCCGTGATCACCCACGGCGCGGTCGGCCTCCACAACGGCATCGTCGTCAACGACGCCGCTCTCGTGGAGCAGTTCTCGATCGTGCGTTCGGGCGAGCTCGACAGCGAGATCCTCGTGGCGCTCTTGCGCCAGAAGCTCGCCGCCTCCAAGGATCTCGTCACCGCGACGCGCGAGACGTTCGCCGTGATCGAGGGCTCTGCGTCGATCTCGATCATGTTCGAGGATCTCGACGTGATGCTGCTCGCGACCAACACGGGGTCGCTGTTCCAGCTGACGAGCGAGTCCGGCAACGTGATCGCGTTCGCCTCCGAGCGCTTCATCCTCCAGCGCGTGCTCGCGGACGCCGACCTCAGCAAGCAGCTCGGCGACTGCCACATCGCGCAGGTCCACGCAGGCACCGCGCTCGCGATCGACCTCAAGACCCTCGAGCGTCACGCGTTCGAGCTCAGCCCCACGGGCGGCGACGGCTCCGCGCTCGCGCCAAACGGCCACACGACCCAGATCATCGACCGCTCGTCGCATGCGGATCGGTTGCAGCGGTGCACGAAGTGCATCCTTCCGTCGACGTATCCGTTCGTCGAGTTCGACTCGAACGGGGTCTGCCACTACTGCCGCACCTGGAAGAAGATCAAGCCGAAGGGCGAGCAGGCGCTGTTCGATGCCGTCGAGCCCTACCGGTCCAAGGACGGCAGCCCCGACGTGATCGTCGCGTACTCGGGCGGCCGCGACTCCTCCTACGGCCTCCACTACGTGAAGAAGGTGCTCGGGATGAACCCGATCGCATACACGTACGACTGGGGCATGGTCACCGACCTCGCACGTCGCAACCAGGCGCGCATCTGCGGCAAGCTCGGCGTCGAGCACATCGTCCGCTCGGCGGACATCACGATGAAGCGGCGCTACGTGCGCAAGAACGTCGAGGCGTGGCTCAAGCGGCCCGAGCTCGGCATGGTTCCGCTCTTCATGGTCGGCGACAAGGAGTACTACCAGCACGCGCGCGAGGTGCGTAAAGAGACCGGGATCAAGCTCCTCATCATGTGCACCGGCAACATGATCGAGGACGCTCCCTACAAGACGGGGCTCATGGGCGTTCGCGAGGACGACCACGGCAACACGCTCACCGGCATGTCGCTGCGCAACAAGCTCGGCATGATCGGGTACTTCGCGAAGAACTACGCGCTCAACCCGAGCTACTTCAACGAGTCGCTGCTCGACACGGCGAACGCCTTCTACCAGACGTTCATTCTCAAGGACGACTTCCTCTATCTGTTCCAGTACCTCCCCTGGCGCGAGGAGACGATCGTCAACACGATCCGCGACGAGTACAACTGGGAGGTCGCGACCGACACCGCGTCGACCTGGCGGATCGGCGACGGCACCGCCGCGTTCTACAACTACATCTACAAGACGATCGCGGGGTTCACCGAGGACGACGCGATGCTCGCGAACATGGTGCGCGAGGGGCACCTCGATCGCGAAGAGGCGCTGCGGCGGTCGCACGAGTACTCCAAGCCGCGGTGGCCGTCCGTGCGCGAGTACGCGAACCTGATCGGGATCTCTGCAGAAGAAGCGCTCCAGGTCATCAACTCGGCGCCAAAGTTGTACTAACTAGGCCCGTCCCATGACCGCTCCCGAGCTCGAGATCGCTGTCCTCGTGCCGTGCTTCAACGAAGCCGCTGCGATCGAGAAGGTCGTGGCTGACTTCCGCGCCGCCCTGCCGAACGCGACGGTCTACGTCTACGACAACAACTCGACCGACAACACGATCGAGGTCGCGACCGCCGCCGGCGCCGAGGTCCGCCGCGAGGAGCGCCGCGGCAAGGGCAACGTGGTCCGCCGGATGTTCACGGACATCGAGGCCGACATCTACGTGATGGTCGACGGTGACGACACCTACGACGCCTCGCGCGCCCCGGAGCTCGTCGCCAAGCTCGTCGACAACAACCTCGACATGGTCGTCGGTCGTCGCGTCGAGACCCACGACGCGGCCTACCGCGCCGGCCATCGCCTCGGCAACGCGGTGCTCACCGGCCTCGTTCGCTGGCTGTTCGGCGCCAAGATCGTCGACATGCTCTCCGGCTACCGCGTGTTCTCGCGGCGGTTCGTGAAGAGCTTCCCGTCGTTCTCGCGGGAGTTCGAGATCGAGACCGAGCTCACCGTCCACGCGATGCAGATGCGGATGCCCGTCGCCGAGGTCGAGACGAACTACAAGGAGCGCCCGCCCGGCTCGGTGAGCAAGCTCCGCACGTTCCGCGACGGCTGGCGGATCCTGTTGACGATCACGAACCTCATGCGCAACGAGCGCCCGCTGCTGTTCTTCTCGCTGATCGGCTTTCTGATCTCCATGATCGCCGTGATCCTCGGCGTCCCGGTCTTCCTCGAGTTCCTCGACACGCACCTCGTGCGGCGGTTCCCGACGGCGATCCTGTGCACGGGGCTCGTCGTGATCTCGGTCCTGTGCATCGCGACCGGCCTCATCCTCGATCTCGTCGCCCACGTGCGCCGCGAGGCGAAGCGACTGTCGTATCTGAGCTACCCGGCGCCGCGAGCCGAGCGACGGCGCTAGGACCGTAGACCGAGTACAGCCCGTCAAACCGCGGGCCGGTGATGACAGACCGCACCCGGCCTCCAAACTGACCGAGATCGTGATACCTGACCTCTCGTGGCTCCCCGCGTGTGGCGCGCGCTGTTCATCGCGTACGTGATCGCGACAGCTGCGCACATCGGGCTCGTGATGGCGCTCGAACCGTTCGCGTTCGACGCCTGGAACGTGGCCCGCGACACAGCAGCCGAGCCGTTCTCGCTCCAGAACTTCCTCGAGTACGGGATCGGGCAGTACACCCACTCGAACCCGCGCATCGGTCAGTGGTTCACGTACCTCGCGTACAAGCTCGAGTACTTCGCGGTGATCGCGACGCCGCTGGTCTATCTCTCGCTGTCGTTCGCGCTCACCGTGCTCGGACTGGGACGGTGGCCGTCGTGGAGAGCGGGACGCGATCTCGCGTTCTATGCGATCACCCTCGGCTTCCTGTGGTTCGCGCTGCCGCGGATCGGGATGATCATGTTCTGCCGCGCCTACGGTGCGAACTACCTCTACGGCGCGATGATCCAGATGTGGTTCCTCGTGCCGCTGCGGCTCAGCCCGACGGGGGAGGGCTCGCTCCGGGCCGCGATCCCGTACGCCTTCCTCGGCATCGCCGCGGGCATGTCGAACGAGCACACCGGTCCGACGCTCGTCCTGTTCGCGCTCGGCTGGGCGGCGTGGCGTCATCGTCACAGCGAGCGCCGCCCGACGCTCGCCTGGGCCGGCGCGTTCGGTGCGGTGATCGGCTTCGCCGCGATCTTCTTCGCACCAGGGCAGGGCGAGCGCTACGACGGTCTCGCGACGAAGGTCGGCTTCCTCGGTCGGCTGCTCCAGCGCGGCGTCACCGCGAACCTCGACATCTTCAAGGACTACGTGCTCGGCGCAGCGCCGATCCTCGCGCTCGTCGTGATCGTGCTGGTCGTCGGTGCGCGTGACGACGATCGCGACGGGCAGCGTGCCCCCCTGCGGCTCCTCGGCTGGGCGATCGTCGCCGGCTCGATCGTCACCGCCACGGTGTTCGTGTCGCCCAAGCTCGGGCCGCGGTTCTACCTGCACTCGTGCGCGCTCCTGGTCGCCGCGTTCATCGGCATCGCCGATGTCGTCCTGACCACGCGGCGTCGGCTCGCGGTCGTCGCGCTGCTCGCGGTCGCCGCCAGCATCTACGCGGGTGTCCGCACGATCCCGCTCTACCTGCGTCTCCACGACAACAGCGTCGAGCGGATCGCGGCGCTCGAGGCCACGCCGTCTGGCACGATCTTCACCGCGGACTCCTTCGATCAGGTCGAGGACTCGTGGTGGTTCCTCGGCGATGACTTCCGCGACTCGAAGAAGCGGGAGATGATCGCGGAGTACTTCGCGTTCAAGGGCGTCATCCATCGCGCCGTCGATCTCGGGGCACCGCTCGGAGTCTCCGATGTCCGGATCAAGCCGCGGATCCGTGTCTCGCCGGCGAGCTGCCTCGACGAGCACGGCGGGTTCGAGCTCGGCCCGTATCGCGGCCTCGACGTCAGCTCCCTCCAGAAGGCCGCGATCGCAGCGGTCGAGCAGCTGCGCGAGCGGATCGGCTCCCACGGCCAGCTCGATCGGGTGGAGCTCGCCGTCTCGTTCCTCGGCACGCCCCCGCCGCTGCCGCGCTCGACACTCCTCCTCGGTCGGTGGTTTCCCGATCGGTTCGAGGGCTGGGCAGGGGTGATCGAGCGCCGGGGCGCTGGCAAGACGCGCACCGTGGTCCTCCCGAAGGACCTCCGTCGCGCCGACGTGGAGGTGTTCATCTACCGCGTTGGCAGCGAGCCTCGCCGCCTCGGCACTGCCGCCGACACGACGCTCGATTACGTCCCGTGGGAGCGGGGAGCCTACTGGGCCCTCGCGTGTACCCCCGCTGAA
>JANOPP010000665.1:0-15656 GCA_031421915.1 Myxococcales bacterium
CGTCGCCGAGGGCGTCGAGGCGCCGACGGCACAGGCACCGGGCGCGATGGGCGGCCACGATCACAGCGGCCACGGCCACTAGCTCGGCGCCGGATCGCGGCCTGGTCTAGAATGGGAGGGTGGGGGTCAAAGAGGGTGAGGACCTGACCGACGCCGAGTCCGCGCGACCGGCGCCGACCGAGGCGACGCGCCTCGAGCGCAAGTCCGCACCCGTGATCGCGCAGGTCACGTCGCTCGCGAACGACGCGGTGCTGTCGGAGCGCTACAAGATCGTGCGGCTGATCGCGCACGGCGGAATGGGCGAGGTCTACGAGGCCCTCGATCTCGAGCTCCGCACACCCGTCGCGCTCAAGACGATCCGCCCCGAGCTCGTCACCGAGAACATGGTCGAGCGCTTCCGTCGGGAGCTGTATCTGGCGCGTCAGGTCACGCACCCGAACGTGTGCCGGCTGTTCGATCTCGGCCGTCACAGCGCGGGGAAGGGTCAGGAGATCGTGTTCCTGACGATGGAGCTGCTCGGCGGCGAGACGCTGGCGAAGCTGCTCAAGCGGGTGAAGCGGATGGTTCCCGACGAGACGCTTCCGATCGTCCGGCAGATCGCCGCAGCGATCGACGCGGCCCATGCCGCCGGTGTCGTGCACCGTGATCTCAAGCCTGGAAACGTCATGCTCGTCCCGCCGCGCGAGGGTGAGCGCGAGGTGCGTGCGCTGGTGACAGACTTCGGCGTGGCGCACGGCTCGTCGGATCCGTTCTCCGAGGTGTCGGGGACCGGCGATGTGGTCGGGAGCCCGGCGTACATGGCGCCCGAGCAGCTCGAGGGCGCACAGGCGACGCCTGCGGCGGACATCTATGCGCTCGGCCTGATCGTCTACGAGATGATCACGGGCGTACGCGCGTTCCAGGGCGAGAGCTCGCTGTCCGCGGTGGTCAAGCGACTGAAGACGCCACCCTCGCCACCGCGCACGCATGTCCCTGACATCGATCCCACGTGGGAGGCGGCGATCCTGCGCTGCCTCGAGCTGGATCCCGCGAAGCGCTTCGCCAGCGGCGCGGAGCTCGTGCACGCGCTCGACGGTACGACGGAGCCATCGAGGGCAAAGGCGACGGTGAGGCCGCCCGCGCGGACCGCTCCGGCGACCGGAGCGAGGCGTGCGCGGTGGCCGCTCGTCGCAGGTGCAGCGCTGGTGCTCGCCGCGGGTGGCGCGGTCGCGTGGCGGCTGACGCGAACAGGCGATGCACCTCGCGCCGTGGTGAGCGCGCCGGATGCGAGCGGGCGGCGCAGCGTCGCGGTGATCGGATTCAAGAACCTTTCGTCTCGCCCCGACGCCGCGTGGTTGTCGACGGCGATCACGGAGAGCATCAGCTTCGAGCTCGCGGCGGGTGATCGCCTGCGGACGATCTCCGGCGAGGCGGTCGCGCGTGCACGCAGTGACCTCCAGCTGATCGATGCGGAGAGCTACGCGCCCGAGACGCTCGAGAAGATCCGTGCCCTGACCGGCGCGGACCTGATCGTGATCGGCTCGTACCTCGCGCTCGGGACCGAGAAGACGGAGTCGCTGCGGATCAACATTCGTGTGCAGGACACGCGGACCGGCGACACCGTGGTCCAGGCGAGCGAGTCCGAGACGATCGGCAGCCTGTCGCAGATCATCACGCGGATCGACGGCAGCGTCCGTTCGAAGCTCGGCGTCGGTCGGGCCTCGGAGCGCGATCAGCAGGCGGCGCGTGCGGCGCTACCGAGCCATCCCGATGCATTGCGGCTGTACTCCGAGGGACTCGCGAAGCTGCGCGTGTTCGACGTCGTCGGAGCGCGCGCGGCGCTCGGCAAGGCGGCGGAGATCGAGCCGGATCAGCCGATGATCCAGTCGGCGCTCGCGCAGGCGTCCCTTGCGGTCGGCGCGGATCCCGAGGCGCGCGCCGCGGCGAAGCAAGCGAACGATGCCGCCGGGTCGCTGCCGAGCTTCGAGCGTCGAGTGGTCGCCGCTCGCTATCACGAGGTCACCTACGAGTGGGCGCAGGCGGTCGCGATCTACAAGGAGCTCACGAGCGAGCTGCCCGAGGATCTCGACCTTGGACTCAGGCTGGCGACCGCACAGGTCTCCGCCGAAACGGTGGCAGAAGCGTCGGCGACGCTCGCGCGCCTGCGAACGCTGCCGCCGCCGTCGAACGAGGACCCGCAGATCGATCTCGCGGAGGCGGCGATCGCGCAGTCGACCGCAGACTACGTGCGTGCCGAAGCTGCCTCCGCGCGAGCGGCTGGCAAGGCGGAGAAGATCGGGGCACGGCAGCTCCTCGGCCACGCGCGGCTCGCGCAGGGACGGGCCCTCTACTTCATGGGAAAGCTGGACGAGGCGAACGTGGTCAACGCCGAGGCGAAGAAGATCTTCGCGGTCGCCGGCGATCGCAGCAACGAGGCGCGCGCGTCGAACAACCTCGCGAACGGCTATATCGATCGCGGCAAGCCGGAGCTCGCGATCCCACTGTACGAGGACGCGATCGCGGCTCACCGTGCGAATGGGGATCGCAAGCGGCTCGGCAGCGCGCTGATCAACCTCGCGCTGGTCTACTACGATCGTGGCGATCTGAAGCAGGTGGACGCGGTCAACCTCGAGGCGCTCGCGCTGCTTCGCGCGGTGGGTGACCACGCTGCCGTCGTGCTGACGCTGACGAACTATGCCGACCAGCTGCGCATTCAGGGCGACCTCGACGCCGCTGGCAAGGCGCTCGACGAGGCGGAGCGCCTGCGCAAGCCCGACGACCTGCGCAACCAGTACAACATCCTCGTCGGGCGCGGCCAGGTCCTCTCGACGTCCGGTCAGCTCGACATGAGCCGCCGCTCGTTCGAAGCGAGCATCGACGTCAGTCGCAAGGCGAAGACCGACGGCGATCTCGCGAACGCGCAAACGTGGTTCGCCGGCAATCGCATCGAGGCCGGTGCGTTCGCGGAGGCCCGCGCGCTGATCGACGCGTCGGCGAAAGGCCACGTCGCGCTCGGCCAGGACTCATCGCTCGTGCGCACGCGGGCGTACGAGGCGCAGCTGCTCCTCGCCGAGGGACGCGCCGCCGACGCCGAGAAGCTGGCGGCGACGTCCGCCGCAGAAGCGAGCAAGATGCACGTCGGCTACACGTTGCTCGAGGCGCTGACGCCGCTCGTGCGCGCGCGTCTCGCGCAGGGCAAGCACGCGGAGGCGCGGGCCGCGCTCGACCAGCTTCGCGGCCTCGCCTTGCAAGGGCTCTATGCGGAGCTGACCGTCGCACTGCTCGCTGCCCAGGTCGAGATCGCGACGGGCGCGAAGCCGACCGCCGAGCTCACGAGGATCCGGGACACGGCCACGAAGGCCCGGCTGTCGGCCTTCGACCTCGAGGCGCGACTCGCGCTCGCTCGGCTCACCGGAGACAAGGGCGCGCTCGCAGCCGTCGCGAAGGAAGCGGAGTCGCGCGGTGCGGGTCGGATCGCGCGCCTCGCCGCGGAGAAATAGTCAGCTGTACTTGACCGCGATCGCCTCTTCGGCGAGCTCTTCGAACGACATCTGCTGGGTGCGCGCGAGCTCCTCGGGCGTGAACAGGATCCGGGCGGCGCGATCCTCGGCGCCGAGCGCGCGGAGCAGGAGGGGCCCGAGCACCTTGCCGATGATCGGGCGGTTGTAGAGCTCCTGGAACTTGATCATCATCTTCGAGAACGGCGCACGCGCGACGGTCGGCTTGCGAAGCACGAGCTGGATCCGCTTGAAGGCCTCCTGGACGCGACGGCCCGACGGGTCGGTGCGATCCATCGGCTTGAGGAAGACCTCCTGGAGGAACGGCTTGGCATGCCACATCATCGTCGCGACGACGCGGAGCGTCCGGGCCATCTCGAATGGCGATGGCCGCGGGCGGCTGCGGATCGCGGCGAGGTGCTCGTCGGAGCAGTAGTGCTCGGTCATGTGGAAGTCGACCGCGATGTGGCGCGATTCGTCGCGGTTGATCAGGTGCATCGCCTGATGGCTCATGTCGTCATCGACGTAGTCGTCGAGCGAGCGGAGCAGGGCGACGTCGAGGATCAGCTCACCGGACGTGATGTACGCGTTCGCGATCTCGGGCGAGGTATCGCGGACGAGCGTGAGGAAGTGCGGGCGGAACGACGTCAGCGTCGAGCTCTCGACGTAGTCGCGATAGCGGTGGACGTTGTAGTGCTTGGCCAGGCGGAGCGCGACGGCGGAGTGGCGCTTCTCGTCTGCGACGAACGTCGAGAAGATCTTCTTGAGCGTGGGGTCCTCGGTCTTGGTCCGCTGGACCTCGAACAGCGCACCGGCGAGCAGCTCGATGCCGGACATGTCGAGGAACGCCTGGACGACGGCCTCTTCCTTGTCCCGAGGGAGCGATGGCGGTTTGACCGACCAGTCGAGGTCGTCGATCGACCACTGATCGCGAACGCACTTGTCGAGCATGCGCCCCAGGTCCATGCCTCCGATGGTAGCCTGCCCGCGTGACGCGTGGGCTCGCGCTTGTGATTGCGCTGGCGATCGGCTGTGGGTCCAGCTCCGATCCGCCGGGCCAGACCCTTGCCGGCGTGAAGCAACGCGGCGAGATCACGTGGGGTGCGGACATCCAGGGAGGGGAGCCGTTTGTCTACGAGAACCCTCAGAACCGCTCGGAGCTGATCGGCTTCGAGGTCGACATCATGAATGCGATCGCCCGGCGTCTCGGGGTCAAGGCGCGGATGGTCCAGTACGCCTGGTCGAACCTGGTGCCGTCGCTCGAGCGCGGGGACTTCGACGTCGTGATGAACGGGCTCGAGTCGACCGCCGAGCGGCGCGAGCGCATCCTGCTGTCGGATCCGTACTTCGTCTACGCGGAGACGCTGACCGTCCGCGCGGGGGATCCGTCGCGATCGATCTTCGAGTTTTCGGGCAAGCGCGTCGGCACGCTGAATCAGACGTTCGCGCACGACATCTTGCTGATGACCAAGGGCGTCGAGGCCAAGGTCTACGAGGGCAACGAGGAGCCGTATCGCGATCTCGAGCTCGGCCGCACGGATGCCGTGCTGCTCGACAACATCATCGCGGATCGCTACGGCTGCACTCAGAAGACGCTGTACTGCGTGCCGTACGACGTCGCGCGGGGCAGCTACGTGATCGGCATCCGCAAGGGAGATGCGGAGCTCAAGGCCGCGATCGACGCCGCACTGCTGGCGATGCGCAAGGACGGCGAGCTCGAGCAGATCCTGCGCAAGGCGAAGCTGTGGGACGACCGCCAGGCCGTGCCGGAGCCGGGGCCGGGCGTGAAGCGCGCAGCGAACAGCTTCGACGGCGATATGTTCCTGCAGTTCCTCGCGGCGGCGTGGGTGACGCTGCAGCTCAGCGTGATCGCGTTCCTGATCGCGGTGCCGCTCGGCATGCTACTCGCCGTCGCGCGCGTCTACGGCGGGCTCCCCGTGCGCGCGTTCGCACGGCTGTACATCGAGGTGTTCCGCGGCACGCCGGTGCTGCTCCAGCTGTTCGTCCTCTATTACGGGCTCGCGTCGTACGTGAACCTCGGGCCGATGCAGGCCGCGATCATCGGCCTCGGACTTAACTATGCGGCGTACGAGGCCGAGGTGTATCGCGGCGCATTGCTCGCGATCCCGCGCGGGCAGGGCGAGGCAGCGCGCGCGCTCGGGCTGTCGCCGCTGCAGACGCTCTGGCACGTGATGATCCCGCAGGCGCTGCGGATCGCGCTGCCGCCGATGACGAACGACTTCGTCTCTCTGCTCAAGGACTCGTCGCTGGTGAGCGTGATCACCGTGATCGAGCTGACCAAGCGTATGACGATCGCGGCCGTCGATCTGCGCGGCTGGCTGGTGCCGGGCCTCGCGTGCGCGGCGTTCTATCTGGTCCTGAGCTTTCCGCTGTCGGAGCTCGCCCGGCGACTCGAGAGGAGGTTGGCGCGTGATCAGCGTCCACACACTCTGTAAGCGTCACGGCGACCGCCGCGTTCTGGAGAACGTCAATGCGGAGGTCGCGAAGGGGGAGACGATCGCGATCGTCGGCCCGTCGGGCGGCGGCAAGTCGACGCTGCTCCGCTGCATGAACTACCTCGAGAGCTTCGACGAGGGCAGCGTGAAGATCGCCGGGTTCGAGCTGCGTCCAGGGATGGCCGGCCGCGACGCGAAGACCTTGCGCGCGATGCGGTCACGCGTCGGCATGGTGTTCCAGCAGTTCAACCTGTTCCCGCACCTGTCCGCGATCGATAACATCACGCTCGCGCCGCGCGTCGTGAAGAAGACGCTCCGAGAGAAGGCGGAGACCCGCGCCCTCGAGCTGCTCGCGAAGGTCGGCTTGCGCGATCGCGCGGGTGCGTTCCCGCACGAGCTCTCCGGCGGTCAGCAGCAGCGCGTCGCGATCGCGCGGGCGCTGGCCCAGGAGCCCGATGTCCTCCTGTTCGACGAGCCGACGAGCGCCCTCGATCCCGAGATGCGCGACGACGTCATGGAGGTGATCCGTGATCTCGCGAAGGGCGGGATGACGATGCTCGTCGTGACGCACGAGATGCAGTTCGCACACGACATCGCGTCGCGCGTCTGGGTGATCGACAAGGGGACGATCGCCGAGGATGGTCCACCATCGCAGGTCGTCGACAACCCGCAGACGACCGTGGCGAAGGAGTTCTTCGCGCGCCTGCGTAGCGCGAAGCACTGACGGGTTCCCCCGAAGGGTTTGCGGCCACGCGGTGTGAGGTGCCGGGGGGAATAGCCTCTCGCCGCGTGACCGCAGACGATGGTTACTCGCGCGACAGGAGCGCGGCCTTGGGATGCATCATCACGCCGTCGGCGACGTTGCGGCGCGCACCGGCCGGCGCGGCCTCGCACTTGTTCGAGGTCTCGCCACAGATCAGCTCGCCGGAGCACTCGAAGTCGACCGCGCACGCGCCGTTGACGGCGACCTTGCCGGTGAACACGGCGTAGCACTCGTCGGGGAAGGACGGGCCCGCGTTCCAGAACGCCGTGCACACCGGGGCGGCGACCGCACCGAGACCCGTGACACACGTCGCGGCGGCGGTCGCGTCGAACTCGATCTTGCCCGCCGTGATGCCGGCCTCGACGGCAGGCGCGTTGTAGTAACTGGCCGCGTCCGCGTAGCAGGCGCTCGCCGTCGCGCCGAACGCCTGATCGAACGTAACGCCCGCGTCGGTCGGAAAGGACGTCTTGCACGTGAACGCCTGATCGCACTCGACCGTGCTCATCTTCTGGATCACCTGGGTCGCGGTCGCGCTGCCGCCTCCGCCGCCGCCGCCTCCTCCACCGCCGCCTCCTCCACCGCCGCCGCCGCCTCCTCCGCCACCGCCACCGCCACCACCGGTTCCGGTGCCGTCACCACCGCCGCCTCCACCGGGTGCTTCTCCGGCGCAACCGGCGACAGCAGCGAGAGCAGTGAACAGGATCGAGGACAGAGTGATGCGTGCGGTCATGGTGGCTTTCCTTGTCGGGTTGGTGTCGAGAGGAAGTGCAACCCGATTGCCACATCGCAGATCGTCGTCGGAGATCGCGGATCAGCGCGCGGCGCGTGTGCGGCTGCACGTGGTGCGCAAGCGAGTGCACGACTCGGGGCGCGCGCTCTGCGACCAAACCCGCCGGGGATAGACACCCACGGGGACTTGCTCTCATGGCTAGTCCCGGAGCCACCGTCGCTGTCGCGCAAACCCTCGCGCTATCGAGAGAACAGGTCGCCCTGCACGGGACCGTCCGCGGTCACTGGTGCGATGCAGTCGGCATCGTCATTCGCGGCGCTGTTGACGCGCGGCGACACGGGCTCCGCGATCCAGTCACCGACCGGCGGTACTCCGAGAAGCTCGCGGGCGCCGTTCGCATCGAGTGCTGGATCGAGCCACGCGGCGTACGTGCTGGGATCGAGAACGATCGGCATCCGATCATGGATCGGCGCGACCAGCTCGTTCGGTGGACCGGTGACGATCGTGAAGCTGAGCACCTCGCTGGCATCGGTGCGCGAGCGCGCCCACAGGCCCGCGAACGCGAACAGCTCCTTGCCGCGCCGGTGCATGTACATCGCCTGCTTGCTCGCCGCCTTGCCGGTGCCCTCGCGCTTCCATTCGAAGAAGCCGTCCGCGGGGACGAGGCAGCGGCGGCGCTGCAGCGCGTCGCGGAACATCGGCTTGTCCTGCACGGACTCGACGCGCGCGTTGATCATGAGTGGAGGCTTGCTGCCCTTGCCGGCCCAGTGCGGCACGAGCCCCCACCGCATCATCGCGAGGTGGCGCCCACCGTCGCGCAGGATCACGACCGGCGCCGGCTGCGTCGGCGCGACATTGAAGCGCGGCTTCCACCAATCACTCTGCGGCGCATCATCGAGCGCCGCCTCGAGCTCCTCAGCGAGGCGCTCCTGGCGGGTCAGCGTGTAACGACCGCACATGGCAGTGCTACCTTAGCTCCCGTCGATGACGGAGCAGCGAAAGGGACTGCTCCAGGGCGTCCTGGCCTACGGATTGTGGGGGCTCGTCGCCGCCTACTGGAAGCCGCTCGCGCGCGTCAGCCCGCTCGAGCTGATCGCCCACCGCGCGGTGTGGGGTCTCGGTACGTTCGGAGTGTTCGTCGCCGTCACGGGCCAGCTCGGTGCCCTGCGCGACGCGCTCCGCGATCGCAAGACGATCGGCGTGATGGCGGCTTCGGGTGGGCTGCTCGCGATCAACTGGGGACTGTTCGTGTGGGCGACGATCAGTGGTCACCTGCTCGATGCGAGCCTCGGGTACTTCATGAATCCGTTGGTGTCCGTCGCGCTCGGCACGCTCGTGCTGCGCGAGCGGCTGACGCGCTTGCAGTGGATCGCGATCGGGCTCGCCGTGATCGGCGTCGGCGTGCTGACGTGGCGCGTCGGTCGTGTGCCATGGGTCGCGCTGCTCCTCGCGGGGACGTTCGGGCTCTACGGTCTCGTGCGCAAGACCGCCAAGGTCCCTGCGCTGATCGGCTCGACGATCGAGACGATGCTGATGGTCCCGATCGCGGTGACCTACCTGATCGTGGTGGCCGACGTTGGAGCGTTCGGCCACTCCGACGCGACGATCACGGCGCTCCTCGTCGGAACCGGCCTCGTGACCGCGGTGCCGCTCGTCTTGTTCACGAGTGCGGCGCGCCGGCTGCCGCTATCGACCGTGGGCTTCCTGCAGTACCTCGCACCGACGGGGCAGTTCATTCTTGCGGTGACGCTGTTCGACGAGCCGCTCGCGCTCGACCGACTCGCGGCATTCATCGTGATCTGGGTGGGGCTCGTGGTGTTCTCGATCGATCTGTTGAGGACGCGGCACCACCGACACCGCGAGTTGGCTTAGGCTGGGCGCGGAGGCCTGTATGCGTTCGTCCATTGCGTGGTTCGTCACCCTCGGATCCATCGTCGCCAGCACGGGAGGCGCCTCGGCAGAGGGCGCGCCGCTGCTGATGGACACCATCGGTGTGAACGAGACCGAGGTCACCGTCGAGGGCCTGTCCAACACCAAGCCGGCGTGGGTGCCGGGGTACAAGTTCGTCGTCCAGTACGACGGCTACGATCAGAACGACGTCGTGCTCGTGCAGTGGAAGCAGGGCGGCAAGGCGATCGGCAAGCCTGCGCCGTGCGCGGCCAAGGCGTTTGTCCGGGAGACGCAGGTCAATCCGCAAACACCGATCGTCCCGGTCAACCTCGCCGCGTTCGACTGCACGCACCCCAAGGAGTCGGCGATCAGCCAGGGCGGGGCGTTCACCCTCACGCTCGTCTACAAGCACACGCTGACCGACAAGATGTCGCCGCTCGGGACGCTCGAGGGCATGGCGATCGAGCTCAAGCAGGGAGCGCAGAACAAGCAGATCTCGACCTGGACCGGGAGCCACGATCACCGCCTCACGGGTGCGACCGTCGAGGAGAACGTCAACACCGGCCGCGATACCGGGCGAAACCTCGAGGCCGCGATGCTCCAGCATCACGAGGCCGAGCGCGCCGCCAAGCTCGGCGGCCCGACTCACTACACGATCCGGTTCTGGACCAAGTACAAGCAGGGCGGGCCGGTCACGATGAACATGTCGTGCTTGCTCGACGGCAAGCCGGTGGTGGAGGCGAACCAGACCCACGGGGAGACCCGCAGCTACTGGACGTTCAAGGGCAAGGACAAGGACAACGTCGCGTGGGCCCAGCAGGAGTTCCAGTTCTACAAGTCGAGGATCTACAAGCAGACCGACGAGCCGGGCGTGTGGCAGTGGAGCGAGCACCCCGGTGAGTACCGGTGCGTCGCCACGTCGGGCGGCGAGATCGTGAAGGAGGTGATGTTCACGATCGGCGCGGACGGCAAGTTCGTCGACTCGCCGTGCCAGGCGCAGATCCGGACGCTGCGGCACATCCACCTCGCGCGCACCAAGGACAAGGCAACGTCGAACACGCCCGTCGACGCGAAGGCCGCGAAGAAGGGCTACTTCGGACGCGTCACGTGGGGCGCTGGCTGCCCCGGTGGCAAGTAGCTACGCGACGCGGAGCAGGCAGACCTGGAGGTAGCGGTCGGCGGGCTGCGCGACGAGCGTCGGATACTCGGGCGGCAGGCCGCCTTGCTCGAGCACGCTACCGACGCGGTTTGCCTGCTTGAGTCCCTTGTGCGCGAGCTTTGCGAGCGAGCCGAGCTCGTGCGTGTTCGCGGCGAGCCACAGCAGGCCATCGGGCGGGATCACCGCGGCGGCCTTGGCGATCAGCTCGGGGTAGTCGCGGCCGAGGGCCCACGACACGCCACCGGCGCTCGACGTGCTCGGCGGATCGATCAGCACGACGTCGTAGCGCTCCTTGTCGCGAGCGGCGCGGAGCAGGTAGCGCGAGGCGTCGCCGGTCTCGAACTTCCAGCGCGGATCGCCGGCGGTGAACCCGGAGCGGAGGAAGTTGCCAGCGTTCCATGCGTTGACGCCGGCCGACGTGTCGACGCTGGTCACCGACGCCGCGCCGGCGCGCGCGCACGTCACGCTGAGGGCGCCGGTGTACGCGAACAGATTGAGGACGCGCTTGTCGGCGGCGAACCGCGCGAGGCCGCGGCGGTGCTCGCGCATGTCGGTGAACAGACCGGTGTTGAGGCCGCCGAGCGGATGGATCTCGTAGGGCACGCCGTGCTCGGTGGCGATGTAGCTCTCGGGTGGTGCCTTGCCGACGGTGTCTTCCTTGACGTCGCTCGCGCCACCGCGCGCGCGGAGCTTGATGACTGCGCCGTCGAGCTTCGCGAAGCCAACAACGGCTTCGGCGAGTTGCCGCCCGACGGTGCGCAGCCCTTCGCCGTACGCGTAGACAACCGCGGTGCGACCGAGGACATCGCAGGTGAAGCCGGGGAGTCCGTCGCCCGCGCCGTGGACGATCCGGTACGCGTGATCGGGGCCCGGGAGACCGAGGAGTGTGCGCAGCTTCAGAGCGCGCTCGACGCGCCAGCCGATCAGCGCGCCGTCGATCTTCGGGAAGCCATCTGCGGCGACGGCCATGACCCGGAGGCGCTGGTTGTCGGGATCGCCGAGGGCGAGACCGAGCTCGTCGCCGCTCTCGTCGGTGAGCCGGACGTGCTCGCCCGAGGTCAGCGCGAGATCGGTGATGCGACTGATGTCGATGTCGCGGCCGCCGGCGCCGACGAACGCCGCGGCGAACCCCGGTACCGCGAGCGTGCGCATCGTCTACTCGTCGCGCTTACGCGGGCGAGCGATGCCGTACTCGTCGAGGCGATTGATCAACGTGCGGCGGGAGATGCCGAGCATCTCGGCAGCGCGGGTCTGGTTCCCGGCGCACCTCTCGAGGGCCTCGAGGATCCGCTGCTTCTCGAGCTCGGCGACTGTCGCGCGGACCTGCGTCGGCATGTCGGCGGCGCTCGGCGCGGTGATACCCATCGGCGGCGGGATCGTCGCGGAGCGACCACGACCCGGACCACCGGCAGCGCGACGCGCCGCCTCGTCGGACGTGATCGTCAGGTGGTGGAGCTCGATCGTCGCGCCCGTCGCGAGGAGGACGGAGCGCTCGCAGGCATTGCGCAGCTCGCGAATGTTGCCCGGCCAGTCGTGGCTCGCGAGCCACTGGCGAGAGTCTTCGGAGAGCTGGAACGAGCGACCGATCGGGCCGGCCGCAGAGGCGATGAACTGCTCGGCGAGCGGGACGACCTCGTCCTTGCGATCGCGCAGCGGCGGCAGCGTGAACGTCGCGCCGGCGAGGCGGAAGTAGAGATCGCGGCGGAATCGGTTCGCCTCGACCTCGGCCGAGAGGTCCTTGGAGGTCGACGAGATGAAGCGGATGTCGACCGAGCGCGGCTTGGCGCCGCCGGTGCGGCGGACCGAAGCATCCTCGACGACGCGGAGTAGCTTCTGCTGGAGCGACGCGGGGAGCTGGTCGACATCGCTGAGGAACGCGGTGCCGCCGTCGGCGGCCTCGAGCATGCCGGGCTTGCCGTTCGCGTCGTTGCCGAACAGCTCGGCTTCGAGCAGAGGCTCGCTGATCGCGGTGCAGTTGACACGAACGAACGAGGCAGGGCGGCGCGGCGACATCTCGTGGATGCGCTCGGCGAACCGCTCCTTGCCGACGCCGGTCTCGCCGACGATCAGAACGGGGAGCTTGCCGATCGCGATCCGCGAGGCGGACTGCTCGAGCGCGGCGAGCTGGCTCGACTTGGCGGTGGTCTCGCGGCGCGAGCCGGCGCGGGTCTGGACCATCAGGGTCACGGCACCGACGAGGAAGGGCACGCCGATCGTCAGCGCGACCTTCTGCTCGGCGGGGAGCTTCACGCCGTCCACCGTCGTGCCGTTGGAGCTGCCGACGTCCGCGATCTCGATTTGCGGGCCGATCACGAGGTTCGCGTGGTGCCGCGACACCGAGCCGGAGTCGATCACGACGTTGCACTTGCTCGACCGACCGATCGTCAGCGTTCCGGAACCCGGAAGCGGAACGACCTGGAGTGCGGCGCCATCGATGACGAGCAGCACGCGATCGCCGAACGGAGCGTCGCGATCGATCTGTTCGGTCGTTGCGCCTGATTCTTCGTCGATCACCCGGCTAGGGTACGCGAGGGCGAGACCCTGCGGCAACTCATCGGGCGGAACAGTCCACGGGCGCCGATTCGAGGCGGCTGCCGGCGACGCGGAGCGGGACGCGGCAGGCGATCTCCCGGAGAATGGTGGCGATCGGTCGGGTATCACTCGGGATGTCGATCACCCCGATCCGCTCACCGACGATCTCGAGGCGGCCCTTTGCGAAGGCGGCAGAGTAGGAGCCGCGGAGGAACTCGAGGTTCCAGACCAGGTTGTCACCGGTCGACCGCTCCCAGATCGTCAGGGTACCCCGGCTCGTCCGGACCACGAGCTCGCCGGTCTCGTCGAGGACGGAGGCCATCCCGTAGCTCTCGACCGGCTCGAGCCGACGGTCGATGACGCCGGTCCGGGCGTCGAGAATCAAGGTGGCTCCGTTCGAGAGGTGGGCCGAAACCCAGCGGCCGTCTGCCGAGGTCACCATCGTGTCGACCCCCGACCCGGTCTCGACCCGCTGGACCTCCACGCCGCCACGGAGGATGACGATCTTCCCGTCGCCGCCGATCATCGCCTGGCCGTGCACGAACACGAGAGAGTTCGCCTCGATCGGCACCTCGGCGACGCGCGCCCAGCTCTTGTCGGGAAGCGTGAACCGCCACATCTCCTCCTTCTCCGCGATCGTGCGAAGGACGAGCAGGTGGTCCTTGTCCTCGAACGCGAGCGCACCGCGATGGTCCTTGTCCGCGGTCGCGAGCACGGCACCCTGCGGATCGAACACGGTCAGCTCGTTGGCGGCGACCGCGGAGCGCTGCGATGCCGCATCGATCGCCACGAACTGGAGCTGCGAGTCGCGGATCGTGCCGAGCTTACGCCGTCCGACATAGATCAGCTCGTTGCCGTCAGGGCACACGTAGCCGATCGCCGGGCCGGTCATCATGTAGCTCGTCGCCTTGCATGGGCGCTCGTCGAGAACGAGCTGGCGGACATCGGCGGTCTGGACGACGATCGAGGCGTCGAACGCGGTGCTCACGATGTGGTCGCCGGCGAGCCGCAGATCGTCGATCTCGGTCGTGTGGCTCGGCATCGACGCCACGAGCGAGGTCTCGTGATAGTGCCGGATCACGCCGTGCGCCGATGCTGTCCAGATGTGGTCGCCGCGCAGGCGAACGAGCATCTCGTCGTCGATCGGCGACATCGTCACGATCCGTAGCTCCTTGCCGTCGCGATCGAACACGCCGAGCGTGCGCTCGCTGACGGCTGCGATCCGATCGCCGGTGGTCGACACGTAGAGCGCTTCGATCCGCTGGCTGGACGTGAACGTCTTGTGCGGCGTGCCGTCGCCGTCGAGGACGTGGGCCGTGCGCGCCTTGTCGACGTAGAGGATCGTCGAGCCGTCCGCGCTGCCGGCGGGGCCCGAGAAGATCGCGTCCGCGATCGTGCGCAGCTTCATGGTCTTCAGATCGACCGCCTGCACCGACGTGCCGAGCCCGAGGAACAGGGTGCCGCGGCCCCAGACGGGCGGCGTGTCGCTGAGCGACAGTGCGATGTCGAGCGTCCTGCGCCGCATGCCGTCGTGGCCGTAGACGAACACGCCGGTCTCCGTGGTGAACGTGAGCTCGTCTGCCGCGGGACCAAGCGAGGCCTCGGTGACCTGGACCTCCTCGATGAGGATCTTCGCGATCACCGTCTTCTGCACGTGGTCGACGATCGCGATGCCCTTGCGGCCGACGACGACCGCGCGCGTGCTGTCGCCGCGGATCACACCGATGTGGCCCAGGCCGAGGTCGATCGTGACGGCGAGCTTCGCGTCTGGGCCGTAGAGGTGGAGCTTGCCGTCGAGATCACCGGCACCGAACCCGCTGCCGAGCGTCGAGATCGCGATCACCTTGACGTCGCGCAGCACGGCCTTCTCGTTGCGAATGCCGCGGGTCGCGATCGCGAGCATGAAGCGCAGGCCGGGCGAGTCCGCGCCACGCTTCATCGCCTCGCCGAAGTACGCGAGCGCGGCCAGCGCGCGGTTGTCGTTGAGCTCGCGGCGGCCCTGTGCGATCAGGCCGAGCGTCAGCCGATCCTCGGCGAGCTTCGCGGCCTCGCGCGCGGTGGTCGCACTGTGCTCGGCCTCGGTCTGGCTCTTCTCGGCCGCCGAGCGGCTCTGGTTCGCCTCGACCGACAGATACGCCATCACGAGCGCGACCACACCGAGGACGGCCATCGTGGCGACGACGATCGCGCGCCGGAGCCGCTTGGACCGGCGCTCCGCACGGTCCGCCTCGTCTGCGAACGCGCGCTCGTCATCGGTCAACGCACCCGAGCGCAGCACGAGCTTGCGGAGCTCGCGGAGCGGCTCGCCGCGCCACAGCAGATCAGCACGTCGGCCGCCCTCCTGCCATCGGCGCGCTGCGGCGCTGACATCCGAGAGCAGGGCGCGATCCGCCGCATCCTCGCTGC
This sequence comes from Myxococcales bacterium, assembly GCA_031421915.1. Classification (GTDB taxonomy): domain Bacteria; phylum Myxococcota_A; class Polyangia; order Haliangiales; family Haliangiaceae; genus JABFXX01. Next base: position 15,413 of record JANOPP010000665.1, read on the forward strand.
GCCAGCGCGCGAGGCGCGGCCAGCGCTCCGAGAGGCACTCGTGCACGATCTCGACGATGTCCACGCCATCGTCCTCGCGCACGACGAGCAGGCGCGCATCGACCAGGTGGGCGAGCACGCCGCGCGCGCCGGGCAGTTGATCGAGCTCCTTGCGCGGTGCGGGGATCCGCGTGCCGTCGGTCGCGACGAGCCGGGAGAACAGATCGCGAACGATGCCCTGATCCTTGCGCGCGAGGCTGCCGTA
>JANOPP010000666.1:0-2480 GCA_031421915.1 Myxococcales bacterium
CCCGCCTGACGCACGAGCTCGTGCAGCGCCTCGGCCTCAGGCACCTCCGCGATCAGCGCCTTTGTGCGGTTCTTGAGCTCGCTGATCGGGCGGATATTCAGGGCCTTCATCTGGTCTGAATGGAGCCCCATTCTCTGGCTCCTCGAGCATCATTGCGGCGTCGCGACCCACCACCGGATCACCGGGGCATCGATCGCGATCGTCACCGGGATCACGGAGCGGATCGGCTCGCCCAGCATCCACGAGTACACGCGCCCCGTGTAGAAGCCCCACTTGCGCGCATCGATCGTGAGCGACCCGACCCGACACGCCGACGAGGACGAGATCGCGAACCCGTCGTCGTCCTCGAGCTCGACGACAACCCGCTGTCGCTCGTGATGACACAGCAGCGGATCCCACGCCGTGACCAGGCGCGCCGCAGGCGGCGTCGGATCATCGGGGAGCTCGTCGAGACACCCGGACGCGAGAACGATCATCGACACCATCACGGAATGCATGCGCGGCGCTCTCGCACCGGACGTGCCACCGCCAGCTGGTTGAAATCACTTCTGCACGGTGTCCGTGTCCGGCCGGGCACCGGACGGGCAGTCCACCAGGCGGACGCGTATGCTCCGCGGATGGTGCGCTGCCTTCTCCTGATCACCGCTGCGCTCGGCTGCTCGTCGCCGGGTCCAAAGACGTCGGTGATCGTCCACGACGATGTGCCCGAGCGGTTCGAGGATCTCGCGTTCTTCGTCGCGAACCATATCTACCGGATCGATCCGGCCACGGGCGTGTCCGCCGGCCTCCACAAGTACGACGGCCTCCTGCCCGACCTGACGCCCGCCGGCATCGCCGACCAGGTCAAGCTCCTCGAGCGAGACCGCGACGCGCTCCTTCGCTTCGCGACCGACAAGATGACGCCCGCGCAGCACATCGAGCGCGACGTGCTGCTGACCGAGATCAAGGGCCGGCTGTTCCGGCTCGTCGATCTCGACGTCTACCGCACGAACCCGATGAGCTACCTGTCGAAGATCAACCTCGACGCGTACATCCTCCGCGACTACGCAGCCGCCAACACGCGCGCAGCCGCGGTCATCAAGCTGTGTACGTCGCTCCCCGCGTTCCTCGCGCAGGCGCGCGCGAACCTCGTTCCGCCGATGGTGCGGCCGTGGATCGACACCGCGCTGCTCCAGACCAAGGGCCACCTCGAGTTTGCCGACAAGGACGTCCGCAACGCGTTCGCGATGATCTCGATCCCCCTCGCGAACCAGGCAGAGATCGATCCCGCACTCGACACCTGCAAATCCGCGCTCGCCGAGCACGTGGCCTGGCTGACGAAGCAGCAGCCCACCGGCACGCAGACGTTCGCGCTCGGCACCGAGAAGTTCCTCCGGATGCTCGCGGAGACCCAGGGCGTGGAGATCGATCTCGGTCGCCTCACCGCGATCGCCGAGGCCGACCTTCGCCGAAACCTCGCCGCGCTCGACGAGGCTGCGCGCGCGATCGATCCGAAGCTGACGACGAAGGAGGTCGTCACGGCGCAGTCGCTCGTGCGCCCGACGCCTGCGACGGTCCTCGCCGTCGCCACGCAGCAGACCGAATCTGCGCGCCAGTTCATCGTCGACAATCAGCTCGTCTCGATCCCCGACGGAGATCCCGCGCAGGTCCGCGAGACGCCGGCGTTTCAGCGCTGGAACTCCGCGTTCCTCGACGTGCCTGGCCCGTTCGAGACCAAGGAGCTGCCGAGCTACTACTACATCACGCCGCCGGACCCCGCCTGGCCCGAGGCCGAGCAGCTGACCTACCTCCCGCCGACCTCCGACCTCCTGTTCACCACGATCCACGAGGTCTATCCCGGTCACTTCCTCCACCGCCTCCACATCAAGAACAACCCGTCGCGGATCCTCCAGGGCTTCTGCACGTACTCCTCGTCGGAAGGCTGGGCGCACTACGTCGAGGAGATGATGTACGACGCCGGCATCGCCGGGCAGACGCCGCAGACGCGGATCGGAATGCTCAAGGAGGCGCTGCTCCGCAACGCGCGGTTCGTCGCGACGATCGGGCTGCACACGGGGACGATGACCGTCGAGCAAGCGACGCAGCTGTTCGCCGAGAAGGGCTTCGTCGACGCTGGCAACGCGCGCCAGCAGGCCGTGCGCGGAACGTTCGACCCGATGTACCTCGCGTACACGATCGGCAAGTTGATGTTCCGGAACCTCCGCGTCGAGTGGATGAAGGCGAACCCGAGCAAGACCCTGCGCGAGTTCCACGACACGGTCATGTCCTACGCATGCGCACCGGTCCCCGTCGTGCGCCGCGCGATGCTCGGCCCGACGGCTGGCTCGCCGCTGTAGGCAGAGAGTGGCAACCAGGCCACCCGCGGCAGGGGTGGGCACTCCAAGCTCGGTGCGCTCCGCGGTCGTCCTCGTCCTGCTCGTGCTCGCCGCGTGTGGCGCGGACCCGCCCCGCCCCTCTCCCCCGATCAAGCCCGGCGCGAA
>JANOPP010000667.1:0-20362 GCA_031421915.1 Myxococcales bacterium
GCCGTGCTCGCGTTCCAGATACTCCAGGATCGAGATGAAGCCGAAGTGAGTCAACAGCTGCATGGCCTCGGCCTCGCGCAGATGCCGCGCGTTCTCGGCGTCCCATGCACTGCGCCTCCGCGTCGCCGACTTCATCTCACCGTGCAGCCGCAACCATGCCGGAACCTGCTCGCCACCGGCCACGACACTCTCGACACTCGCCTGATCGAACATCGCCATCTCCTCACCGCGCGCACCCATCACGCGCACTCTTCTCAGTACCACGTGATTTTCGGGGCTCTGGTCTGCGCTCTGTGCGACGAACGCCGACGGATTCGACACTCGACCCATCGAAGCGAGAACCACACGCAGGCGCGAGTGGAGAAGCGCTCGCGAGACGTTTGAACGACGATCGCTCGATGCGATTCGCGTGCGCACGAATCCACCGTCAAGCGGAATCTCACATCAATGGTCGATTCCTCATCGGAGAACGCGAATCCGCGAGCGACGCGGCGATGAATCTCCATCGATAGCGATCGACGGTGTTCGTTGCGCAATGCGGGTCTGCCGCGATGCAGTTGTGCGCCCGTCGGGAGCCTCTGCCCGTTCGCGCTCTTCGGTGGGTGAGTGGCGCGAGCACGACGCTCGCATCCGGGTGACGCATCGAGGGGAGCGCGCACAGTCCTGACTGGTTGACGTAACGACCTCGAGGTTGCGGGACTGCGGATGGCCGCCAAGACGCGGGTTCGATCTCGACCGCGTGATCTTCGAAGCGTGGGTACGGTGCACGATTTCGGATGGGTCGATCCGGCGTCTCGGCGAGCTGCAAGGTCCAGCGCGACCGCCCGAACTAGCCAAACAGGCGGTGATCGGCTCGTAACGGATAGACATCCTCGGCCGGAGTCACCAGCGCTTCGCGACCGCCTCCCTCGAGCGCCGCGTGCTGAGCCCGCACGAACGGAGTGATGTCCTCGATCTTCCGGATCCACGGGCGCGCGAAGCTCGCCAGGACGTCACCGCGCAAGCCGAGCTGGACGGCGCGCCGCTCGAGTGGCTCACCCCGCGGACCATGATCGGGATCCCACTGGAGGCGTACATCGGAGCTCTTCACGTCGAGCTCCCACGCCGTGCGATCCGGATAGCGACTCTCGTCGAACGACGAGGGAACGGCGGCCGCGACGATCTGGTCGAACGCCGCTCGCTGGAGCCAGATCGCGAGAACGACCTCCTGATCGAGCTTCGTCGCCCAGCCACAGCGATACATCATCCAGAGGAAGTTGGGCTTGATCCAGCTCATCCGCTCGAGCGAGAACTCGCCGCCGAAGTAGCCATGCTCTGCGGCGAACCGTCCGATCGCCGGACGATACGCCTGGTAGACGACGATCGAATCGTCGTCGAACTGCGCGAGCACGTGGCGACCCTCGACAGGCCACCGCGCATGCTGCGCGAGGAACGGCTCGGTGCGCAGCGACGTCATGGCGTCGGCGCGACGACCTCGCCGTCGGGCTCCGGATCCACGGGCGGCGGCGGGGTGCGGAACGTCAGCCCGAGCGTGCCGGGTCGATCGAGGCCCGGCGGCGGCGCATCGGAGTCATGGAACACGAGCTCGAGCGGGCCCTTGAGCTCGAGGGTCTGCGTCGCGGTGCGCGTCTCGGTCTGCGTGTCGTCGACACGAATCTTCTCGCTGACTGCGAGCACGTCGACGTTTCCTGCCTTGATCTGCACCGACGTCGACGCATTCGGAGCGAGCGAGCCACGCGAGGCGCCGTGGTTCGCCGCGCCCGTCGGGAAGATGTAGATCTCCGCGATCGTCCGGGGGCTCTTGTTGACGAGCTGGACCCGGTGGAGCGGCGCGCCGCCGCACGCGGCGACGGTGACGGCGAGGAGCAGGAATCGAATCATCCTGGCATCTTGGCCCGTTCCTCACGCCGCATCCACTTCTGGTTCACGCGGACGTCACGCGGACACTCACGTGTACGTCACGTGTGGGCACCTGCCGGCTTCACGCCCCATCCGACGAAGGTTGGGACATGAAGCCCGTCAAGCTCCTCCCCGCCGCTCTCCTCCTCTCGACGCTCGCGACCACGGCGCAGGCAGCTCCGACTCCCCAAGCTGGTATCGAGGCAGACCTCGCCAGCGCCCCCAAGGCCGAGACCGCACCCCGCAAGCGCCACCTGCGCATGACGCTGGAGCTCGCGGCGATCCTCGGGGTCGGCAATCGCTGGTACTGGCGCGACAACGGCAAGCCGAACGAGGTCGACTGGCAGCTGAAGCACGACATGAGCGCGGTGAAGACCAAGCTCGGCACCGACGGCTGGCGCTTCGATGGCAACCCGTTCGACATCAACGCGCTCGGCCACCCGGCCTTCGGCGCGCTGACGCACTTCCTCGCGCGCCAGAACAACTACTCGATGGGCCAGACGTTCCTGATCTCGACCGTCGCGTCGGGCGCGTGGGAGGTGTTCCTCGAGCTCGCCGAGTACGGCAGCATCAACGACGCGCTGTCGACGTCGACCGCCGGCATCCCGATCGGCGAGACCGCGTACCAGATCGTCAACCACCTCCGCGAGACCGACTACGAGGTCCGCGGTGGTGTCGGCACCGAGAACGGCGAATCATTCGGCATCGTCAGCACCCGCGGCGAGCTCGACCGGATCCCGCGCACCGGCGACGGCACCGTGATGGGTGGCCAGAAGGTCGGCTACGCGGTCGCGATGTCGAGCGACGCCGAGGGAGTTCGCTCGGTGGCGGGTACGACGAAGGCAACGCTCGTCGGCTACTACCAGAACCGCGAGGATCACCGCCTCCACCTCGGCATCAACACCGGCTTCGAGTACCGCAACGTCAAGGACCGACCGGAGCGCGCGTGGGACCTCCTCTCGAAGGTCAGCGGTGGCCCGACCTTGGACCTCGAGCTGCGCCGCGGTGACGCGGTGATCTCCGTCGCTGCGGATCTGTCGCTCGACTTCGGCATGCTCAAGTCGCAGGCGTACGACAGCTGGCGCGCCGATCACGCGATGGACCGCGTCCGCCACGTGATGCAGGACAAGGAGCAGCCCTACTACTACGCGATGGGCGCGACGATCGACCCGCGCATCAACGTCAACTACGGCGGCCTCAACGTCGGCGGCACGGTCGCCGCGAGCCTGTTTGGCTCGATGGACGGCGCGGATCGCGACCAGGAGATGCTCACCGCCGACACGCACATGAAGGACCATGACGCGCGCGCCCAGGCGTGGGTCGGCTACGAGTACGGCAACATGTCAATGGTCCTCGACGGCGCGGTCACCAGCCGCGGCGGCTCGATGGGCGACGCGAGCGAGCAGACGAAGGGTCGCACCGCGATGCTCACGGTCGGCTACCGCCGCTAGTCATGGGATAGTGGACGGGTGAACCGCGTCGTCCTCGCGCTGCTCCTCCTCGGTTGCAAAGGGAGCACCGTCGACAAGGTCCGCGGGAAGGAGCTGTTCACGCGGGTCCCGGTCGCCACCGCACCGGGCCTCTCGGGGCTCGCGGCGGATGATCACGGCGGACTGTGGACCGTCGCCGAGCGCGCCCAGCGCGCCTATCGGATCACGCTCGACGCCGCGAACAAGCCCGCGGTCGAGACGTACACCGTCGAGGGTCGCGACCTGAAGACGATCGATCTCGAGGGCATGGCCGATCTCGGCGGCGGGAGGTTCGCGTTCGGAACCGAGGGCAGAGTCCCCGGCGTCGCGACGGTGCTGCTCGCCGAGCGCCGCGGCAGTGCGCTGGTGATCACGTCGGACATCGTGCTGTCGAATGCCGACGTCGGGATCGAGATGGCCGCAAATCACGGCGCCGAAGGTGTGTGCGGCTCGGGCGAGACCATCGCCGTCGCGATCGAAGGCGCTGGCGGCAGCGGCGACGCACGGTGGGCGCCGGTTCTCCGGATCACGGGCGGCAAGCTGGTGCGCGCGCACCGTCTGAAGCTGACCACCAGGACCGGCAAGATCTCCGGGCTCGACTGCACGATCGCCGCGGATGGCACGATCACCGCGTGGGCGATCGAGCGTCACTTCGAGGTCACCAACATCCTCACGTTCACGATCCCTCCGGTGGGCCAGGGCAGTGACGAGCTGACGCCGACCCTCGCGCTCGATCTCGGTACCGTGCTCGACAGTCGCCTCAACCTCGAAGGCATCGCGCGGCTCTCGGATGGTCGGTTCGTCGCGGTCGTCGACAATCAGTGGAAGACGATCACGGGCAACAGCGAGCTCTTGATCTTTCACTCCACGGCGGTACCGAGGTGATGCGAGCGCTGTTGCTGGTGGCGTGCGCGGCGTGTGTCGAGTCGACTCCACCGAGCGATGGCGTCCTCGTCGACGCGACGCCCGGTCCCTCGCCACATCTCGGGCTCGGCGTTCCGCTCCGCGCCGGCGCCGACGAGCACCAGCTGCTTCATCCGCAGCTGGCGGCTGGCTACAACCGCTTCCTCAACGCGTCGAGCTGGGTGAGCTGGCGAACGAGCCCGGACGACTTCGGTCCCGTCGACCGGTTCAGCGGCAACTTCTACGCGGACACCACACTGCCGGCCGGGTGGTACCGCACCACGCACGATGACCTGACGGGCTCCGGCTACGATCGCGGTCACATGCTGCGCTCCGAGGAGCGCACGCGCACGACGGACGAGAACTACGCGACGTTCGTGATGACCAACGTGCTGCCGCAGCGTCCCGATCTCAATCGCGGGCCGTGGTTCGACTTCGAGCTCTACGTACAGAGCACCGTCGAGGACTCCACGCCCGAGCGCGATGCCTACGTCGTCGCGGGCGCGGTGTGGCCGGAGGCGTGCCCGACCAGCGCCCCCCGCCAGCTCGGTGACGGCTGTGACGACCTCGGCCGGGGAATGGATCCGACGCAGCGGATCGCGATCCCCGAGGCGACCTGGAAGATCGTCGTGTTCGTCAACGCCGGCGAGGATCTCGCCGATGCGGTCGACCCGTACATCGTCGGCGTGGTGATGCCGAACGAGAGCGGCATCTCGCGCGCGGACTGGGAGGACTACCGCTCGACGGTCGCCGAGGTCGAGCAGGCGAGCGGCTACGACGTGCCCGCGGTCGAGTGATCAGCGCGTGGGCGAGGTGGTGGTTTGCTGAAGCACCCTGCCCCGACGAGCGCGACCCAGGTCGCCCAGTAGAACCGCACGCCTCCGAGTATACCGTCGGGCCCACGGAACCGGATATCTTCGAGCCATGGATGACCTGCTGATTCGTGGCGGCACGCTGGTCGATGGCACGGGCGCACCGGCGCGGCGTGCGGATGTCTTGATCACCGACGGCCGGATCGTCGCGATCGGCGACAAGCTCGGAGCGGCGCGCACCACGATCGACGCGAGTGGGGCGATCGTCACACCCGGGTTCGTCGACATCCACTCGCACTACGACGGCCAGGCGAGCTGGGACGAGGAGCTCGCACCGTCGAGCATCCACGGTGCCACCACCGTCGCGATGGGTAGCTGTGGTGTTGGCTTCGCACCCTGCCGCACGGCCGATCGCGATCGGCTGATCTCGCTGATGGAGGGCGTCGAGGACATTCCGGGCTCCGCGCTCGCCGAGGGCGTGTCGTGGGGCTGGGAGACGTTCCCGGAGTACATGGCCGTGCTCGACGCGAAGCCGCACACGATCGATCTCGCGTGCCACGTTCCTCACGACGCGGTGCGCGTGTTCGTGATGGGCGAGCGCGCACTCGCGGGCGAGGCCGCCACCGACAAGGAGTGCGCGGCCATGGGCCGCCTCGTGCGCGAGGCGATCGCCGCCGGCGCGATCGGCTTCTCGACGGGACGCAGCGACAATCATCGCAACAAGGACGGTCGACCGACGCCCGCCGCCGACGCCAGTGCCAAGGAGCTCGATGCGATCGCGCACGCCCTCGCAGGCACCGGTCGCGGCGTGCTCCAGGCCGTCAGTGACTTCGACATGTTCGTGTCGAAGGAGCGGTTCGATCCGGAGTTCGATCTGCTCGAGAACATGGCGCGCACGGCGGGCCTCCCGCTTTCGATCTCGCTGCTCCAGCGCGTCGGTGCGACGGATCAATGGCGCCAGATCTTCACGCGCATCGAGCGCGCGAATGCTGCAGGCCTGTCGGTCCGCGCCCAGGTCGCGACACGCGGGATCGGTGTGATCCTCGGGCTCGAAGCGTCGTTCCATCCGTTCATCGGGTTCCCGACATACAAGGCCCTCGCGCACCTGCCGCTCGCCGAACGCGTCCGCGAGCTCGCGAAGCCCGAGGTCCGCGCGAAGATCCTGACCGAGACCAGCGACAAGGTCGCCGGCGATGGCAGCGCGGTGCCACCGCTGGTCGACATGCTGCTCGCGGCGTTCGATCTCGTCGCGATGAGCCTGTTCCGCCTCGGCGATCAGCCGAACTACGAGCCCGCGCGCGCCGACTCCTTGTTCGGCGAATCGATGCGCGCCAAGAAGCGGCCGCTCGAGGTCACGTACGACGCCCTCCTCGAGGACGACGGCAAGCAGCTGCTCTACTTCCCGATCTACAACTACGCCTCGGGCACGCTGTCCGAGGTCGCGGAGATGCTGAGCCATCCGTTCGCGATGCTCGGGCTCGGCGACGGCGGTGCACACGTCGGGACGATCTGTGACGTCAGCTTCTCGACGTATCTGCTCACGCACTGGGTGCGCGACAAGGCCGCGATGACGATCGAGGCCGCGATCCACAAGCTCGCTGGCGAGCCGGCCGCGTGGCTCGGTCTCCGTGATCGCGGCGTGCTGCGCGAGGGCCTGCGCGCCGATCTCAACGTGATCGACCTCGCCGGCCTCACGCTCGAGCGCCCCGTCCTGATCCGTGACCTGCCCGCCGGCGGCAAGCGCTTCCTCCAGCGCGCGACCGGCTACCGCTCGACGATCGTCCGCGGCGAGGTGATCGCCGACGACGGCCGCCTCACGAGTGCACGGCCCGGAAAGATCGCGCGCTCTCAGCCCGTGACGTGAGCGATCAGCTCGGTAGTCGCTTCATCGGCAGCCTGCGAGCCGGCAATGTTGAAGAAGCCGTGCGGAGCTCCCGGATAGATCACGAGCTTCGTCGGTAGACCGAGCTGTTCGCGCCGCGCCGCCAGGCGCTTCGCCTGCTCGACGGGAACGAGCCGATCCTGGTCTCCGTGGAGGAGCAACGTCGGTACCGTCGTCTGATCCGCGTTCCCCGGCGACTGCGTGCGCCACGCCTCGCGGTTCGACGTCCCGAACAACAGGCGCGGCAACATGCTCGCCGGTCCGCTCAGGTGATCGATCTCGTAGAGCCCAAACACGCTGACCACGCTGCGCAGCGTTCCGGGCGCTGCGCGCGCCGCGGCCAGCATCGCGAGCGTACCGCCGGCAGACAGACCGATCATCGAGATCCGTGCCGGGTCGAGACCGTAGCCCGAGACGCGCTCGCTCCAGAACGCGTGCGCCGCGCCGACGTCGTTGAGCGCCTCGGCGAGCCGGCCGCCGCGAAAGATCATCCGGTAGTCGATCGCGCACACCGCGACCCCGGCGCGTGACAGCCGCGCCGCGAGGAGGCGCACCGGCTTCATCGTGCGGGATCCGATCACGAAGCCGCCGCCGTGAACGAGCACGACCGAGGCTCCGCTCGGATTCTGCGGCAGGTATAGATCCGCGAGCGGCTCGATCCCGCGTGGCGAGTACGACCGGTAGCGCACGCCGGACGCCGCTGGTGGGATGGCCTCGCTCGGCTCCCCCCGGAGCGAGCGCAGGGACCGCAGGACGCCAGCGTAACCGAGAGACTCCATGGCGCTCACCCTACCGACGCTGGGTCCGCTTCGCGTCCGATACCTTCTGCCGCGCGATCAGGGAAGGACGATGCTCTGCGCCCGCGCCTCGTTCTCGAGCCGCTCGATCATGGCGCTTGCCTGCGCTTCGAGGGTCGCACTCGGCGACAGCTTGGCGACCGCAGTGCACGCGGCCTTCGCCTCGGAGAACTTGCCCTCCTGGTACAGCGAGCGACACAGGTTGAACGCGTACGCCCCATCGGGAACGCGCGCGAACGCATCGCGGAACTTCGTGCTCGCCTCGGCGTACTGCTTCGCGACCATCAAGCGTGCGCCCTCCGAGTTGAGCTTCGTGGCGATCGCGGCCTGTGACGACGGCGTGCCTCGCACCGGCGGCGCTGGCTCGATCGCCTTCAGCTCTTCGTCTGTCATCGGCGCCGGTGGTCGAGGATCCGCTGGCGGCGGCTCCGTCACCGCAGTCGCTGGCTCGGTCGTTGGCTCCGGGTCGGCCACCACGGTCGGAGCCGTGGAGGTCGTGGCCGCTGGGCCCGAGCAGCCGAGCGCCATGATCACGACGAGCGATCGAACCATCATCCATTCATCCTACGTGACGTCAGCGTTCCTCGCAGCCCGGAACATTTCATGACGTTACGGCCGTGGCGCGGTCATTGCTGCACACGTAGGAACCCCTAAGGAGTTCTTGTCATGTTGAACCAGCCCTCGGTCGCGGAACGCATCACCTTCGGTCGCCCGATCGATCCCACCGAGGACTTCGCGACGCACGTCGTGCCGCGTCCGACCTGGATGCTGTTCGGTCGCATCATGATCGCGGCGATCTTCCTGGTGAGCGGCTTCGCGAAGCTGACGGACCCGTCGGGCACCATCGGTTACATGGAGGCACAAGGCATCCCGTCGGCTCACGCGCTCGCGATCATCGCGGGTCTTGCCGAGGTGCTCGGTGGTGCCGCGGTCCTGTTCGGGCTCCTCACGCGTCCCGGTGCCTTCGGCCTGCTGGTGTTCATGATCCCGACGACGCTCATCTTTCACGGCTTCTGGATGTTCGAAGGCGCCGAGGCGATGACGCAGATGGTGAACTTCATGAAGAACCTGGCGATCATGGGCGGCCTCGCGGTCCTCGTCGCGCAAGGTGCGGGTCGCTACAGCATCGACGCGCGCTTGCGGCGTCCGATCGACGCCTAGCCACGATTAGACCGAGGCTCGGGGGTCGTGCGTGGGATCGCAGGTGACCCGCACCCTCTTGACCCTGTCCCTGCTGCTGGCTGCGACCGCCGCTGCGCAACCGAAGCCGAGTCCGACATTTTCGGCCACCACGAGCTTCGAGTCGTGCTCGAAGTCCTGGGCCTTTGCCTGCAACAAGCCCGACGGGCGCGGTGGCACGTACGGCACGGCGCACGAGAGGACGCATTGCGAGCGCTACACGTTCCAGCCCGACGGCACGTTCACGAACGGCTTCGAGCGCGGCACGTACAAGATCGTCAAGGACACCGTGAAGATGTCGACGCCCGATAGTGGCGGCGGCAAGCCGTACAAGTTCGAGCTCGTGCTCGCGGCGGACGGTACGTCGCTCGGCAGCATGAAGCGTCTCTGATCACTCGAACGTCATCGCGTCGACGACGGCGCGCACACTCTCGAGCTCGAACCGCGACGTCGCCACGCACACGACCCGGAGGTCGTCCTCGCCCCCGATCGCGACCATCGTCGCCGCATGGGCGCCCGCGGTGTCGGTCCACTCGAGCCAGACGACATCGCGACCGAGGAGCTGCGCGGCTCGTCGCGTCGAGCGCGGACGCTGGATCGCAGGCCCGTCGTCGAGCGTGCACTGCTGCGTTCGACCGAGCGGGACGATCGGGCGCACCTGGTAGCCCGCACCAACGATCCGGATCGCGCAGTCGTCGTGACACTCGATCCGCAGCCGGCGACCACCGAGCTCGAGCAGTCCTGCGTGGCGGTCCAGCTCCGCCGGGCCGGCGCTGATCGTCCGCGTCATTCGCTCGGCGAGCTCTGCCCACGCATGCGCGGAGTCACGCGCCGCGCCCGTCGCGTAGAACCCGAACACCTGCACCGTGCCGTCGTCGCTCGCGACGTACATCGCGTGGACCAGGTTCGCGTCGGCGCCCGCACTCCCCAGCGGTGGATACACCGCGATGGCGGCGAGCTCACCGAGCTGCACGCGCTGGACTCGCGACCGAGCGAGCGACGCGCCCTGACTCCGAAGCTCCGCCAGCACGCCGGCGCGCAGATCGACACCGACCCTGCGATACGTCTCGTGCACGGTCATCACGAACCGACCATCGTCGACTTCTAGCACTGCGCGCGTGTGGTCCGTCTCGGGCCCGAGCTCCATCCCTCCGGGGAGGTCGAGCTGGAGATGACCGGCGAGCACCGGGACCGGCGGCCCCGTGAGCGGGACCTGCGCGTGGGCGCGGTTCGCGAACAGCAGCACACACCCGACGACGAGCAACCGCATCTCACCAGCGTGCAGGAACCCGTCGCGCCGATCGTCACGATCCTGTCGCGCCGTGTCCTGGGCCTGTCACGTCACGGCTTCGATGCGCGCCGGCACGTGCTTGTGCCACGGCGTCCCGGCGATCCAGTCGCGATCGCCCGACGACGTCAGCTCGTTCGCGGGGATGCCATGGACGACCAGGGTGCCCGACTCGTCGAGGTAGTCGATGCCGAGGCCGTTCGGCAGGCTCGCGTGCCCGGCTTGCAGCGTGTCGGTGATCTCGACGACCGCGATCACCGAGCCCGCCTTGGTCGTCACGCGCGCTCGACCGCCGTCGGTGATGCCGAGCCGCGCCGCATCGACCGCCGAGATCCGTAGCGCGCCGGCGAGGTCCTTCTTGCGCCAGCTCGGGTCGCGAAAGATCGTGTTCGCCGTCGACGACCGGCGCTCGCCGGCAGACAGCACGAACGGGAACGCGGGATCGCGAACCGTCGGATCTTCCTTCGCCAGCTCGGCCAGCTCGCCGAGCAACTCGGGGATCGCGAGGCGCACGCGCTTGTCCTTGGTCTCGAGCCGCTTCCAGGTCTCCGCGTACTCGTCGACCGAGAACGTGACGCCAGAGGGGCTCGTCAGCATCGCGTCGAACAGCTGCTCGCCAAGCGCGGGGCCGACACCGTCGAAGCCCGCGCGCCGCACCGAGTCTGCATACGCCATCGCGCACAGGTGTGCTGCGCCCCACAGCGCGGCTGTCGCTGCAGCGCCTGCGGGCAGGTGCGGTCCGAGCACCTCGAGCAGCACGACCGGCGCGAGCTTGCCGATCATCGGCTTCTGCGCGCTCGCCATGAAGAACGCGGGAGCGAGCGCGGCCCGGCCAAGGGCGGCAGCCGCGCGAAGATCGGTGAGATCCTCGTCGCGCAGCGCACCGAGCGCACGCACGAGGCGGCGGTGGATCTCCGGCTCGGCGAGCGTGCCCGGTAGTGGTTCGAGGAGCGGTGCGCGCAGCTGGAACACGTTGTGCGGGAACTCGAGGTTGAAGAACGTCGCCTCCCACTTCTCGAACTGCGAGGCCGCGGGCAGCACGTAGTGTGCGAGGCGCGCGGTCTCGGTCATCGCGACGTCGATCACGACCGTGCACTCGAGCGCCTCGAAGGCGGCACGCATCCGCGCGCTGTCGGCGAGCGAGTGGGCCGGGTTTGCACTCTCGACGATCATCGCGCGAAACCGCTTCGGGTGATCCGAGAGGATCTCCTCGGCGATCACGTTGCACGGAACCATGCCGCCGATGATCCGGTGACCACCAACCGGCGTCGTGTACTCGCGGCTGCTGCTGCCGACGAGCGGCGCGATGTGGCTGTGGATGTTCATCGCACCGCGCTTCGCGAAGTTTCCGGTGAGCAGGTACAGCAGCTTCTCGAGATACGAGTTGAGCGTGCTGTGCCGTGCCTGCTGGACGCCAAGGTCCTCGTAGGTCGAGACGCCACCCGTCGCCCGCGCGAGTCGGCGAGCGACCTCGCGGACCTGGGCCTCGGGAACGCCCGCGCGCCCGGCGTAGTCTGCGACGGAGATCGTCGCGAGCGCCTCGCGAATGGTGTCGAACCCGGTGGTCCGATCCCGCACGAAGTCATGATCGACGAGGTCCTCCTGCACGAGGACCGCGAGCAGTGCCGCGAGGACGAAGGGATCACCACCCGGACGAACCTGGAGGTGATGGTCCGCCATCGCCGCGGTCTCGGTACGGCGCGGATCGATCACGATCAGCGTGCGCGCAGGATCGGACGAGAGCTCCTTGAGCACGACGCGCGCACGCGGCAGGCCGTGGGACTGCCACGGGTTCTTGCCGATGAACAGCGCGACCTCCGCGTGTTCGAAGTCTCCGCTCGTGTGGCACTTCGGCTTACCGTAGAGCTGACCGTCGACCCAGAACTCGCCGGTCTTCTCCTGGGCGAGCGCGTTCGACGAGTAGATCGACCCGAGCGCTGCGCGCGTCGCGCGCGAGTACGCGCCACCGAGGTGATTCCCCTGCCCGCCTCCGCCGTAATAGAAGATCGTGTCACCGCCGTGCGTATCGCGAATGGCGGAGAGCTTCTCCGCGATCTCTCGGATCGCCGTATCCCAGTCGATCTCCTCGAACGTGCCGTCGGGTCGACGGCGCATCGGCGACGCGAGCCGGCCCTTGGCGTTCTGGTAGTAGTCGAGGCGCTGTGCCTTCTCGCACGCGTAGCCCTTGGAGCCCGGATGTGCCTTGTCACCGCGAATCTTGTGCAGGTGTCGACCGTCGAGCTCGACCTCGATCCCGCAGTTCTGGCTGCACAGGATGCACGCTGTCCTGTGCCACGTTCGCTCGTCGGTGACCTCGGCCATGGGACATCATAGCCGCACGCTGCATGGCGATCGTCACTACCCAGTGACGTAGTATCGAGTCGTGCCCACCGCCCTCGTCGTCGGCGCCTCGTCGGGCATCGGGCTCGCCCTGGCCCGTCGCCTCGTCGGTCGCGACTGGACGGTGATCGGCCTGGCCCGCCGCACGTCGGAGCTGGCACACGATCGCTACACGCACGTCATCGCCGACGTGCGCGCGCCCGACTACCGCACCACACTCGTCGATGCGCTCGGTACCGCCGTGCCCGACGTCTGCATCTACTGCACGGGCATCGGCAAGGAGCTCGCGCTCCCCGATCTCTCGGCCGAGGCCGACGTGTTCACGACGAACCTCACAGGCGCGGTGATCACCGCCGAGGTCGTGATCCCGCGAATGCTCGAGGCCAAGGGGGGCCACTTCGTCGGACTCTCGAGTCAGGGCGACGTGATGACCGATGGCAGCGCACCGAGCTACGCCGCCTCGAAGGCGGGGATGACCACGTACCTCGAAGGCCTCGCGCGCGCGTGTCGCCCGCAGGGCGTCTTCGTCACCAACGTCAGGTTCGGCTTTGTCGACACCGCGATGGCGAAGTCCTCGATCAGGCCGTTCATGATCTCGGCGGAGCGTGCGGCCGAGCTCGTCGATCGCTGTCTCGAGCGCAGGCCGATCCGGTACACGTATCCGTGGCGCATGGCGGCGCTCCTGTGGCTGCTGCGCGGCGTGCGGCGGCTGATGTTCTGGAAGCCGTGACTCTCGACGCGATTGTCGTCGGCGCCGGGCTCTCCGGGCTCGTGTGCGCCCGACGCCTGCGTGCGGCCGGCGCGAGCGTGAGCGTGATCGAGGCGCGCGAACGCGTGGGAGGTCGGCTGCACACGGGCCGCCTCGGTGACGGCGTCGTCGATCTCGGCGGTCAGTGGATCTCGTCGGGGCAGCCGCGCGTCGTCGCGCTCGCGGCAGAGCTCGGCATCGCGACCGAGCGCCACAGCCGGCGCGGCAACGTGCTGCTCGGCGAGGGCAAGCCCGGCGTGTTCGCGCAGCTCGGCGCCGCGATCGCGACGTGGCGCGCGGTCCGCCGGATCCATCGTGCGATGCGCGCGCTACCCACCGGCGACGCAGCGCGCGAGCTCGATGCGATCACGGTCGACGCGTGGCTCGCATCGACCATCGGCAACCGGATCGCGCGCGATCGGATCGCGCTCCACGCCGAGCTCGTGTTCGCGGCATCGCCGGCGGATCTCTCCCTGCTCGGCTATCTCGGTCGCCTCGGTGCGACCGGAGGCTTCGCGCCGCCCGGCCCCGAGCTCCCGGGTGGAGGACGCGAGCACCGGATCACGGGCGGTGCGCAGTCCCTTGCCCTCACGCTCGCCGAGCAGCTGGGCGACGCAGTCCACCTCGGGGAACCCGTGATCGCGATCGAGGATCACGGCGACCGCGTCGAGGTCCGCACGGCGACGCGCGAGCATCATGCACGCCGCCTCGTGCTCGCGGTGCCCCCGGCGCTGACGCGATCGATCGCCGTCGACCTCGGCCCCACCGCCCGCGCCTTTGCCGATGCCACGCGCGTCGGCCCCGTCGTGAAGTGCTTCGCGACCTACGACCGCGCATTCTGGCGCGAGGCCGGCTGGTCCGGAGAGGCGTATCACCTGCGCGGCACCGTGCGCGCCACCGTCGAGATCCGGACCGGTGGTGGCCCGACCCTGCTCGCATTCGTCGTCGGCGCCGCCGCCGTCGGCTGGGCCGCGCGCGACCTCGCGGATCGCCGCGCCGAGATCCTCTCGCTCCTCGTCGACCAGTTCGGCCCCGCCGCCGCCGCACCGCTCGACTACGTCGATGTCGACTGGGGTGCGGATCCATGGAGTGCGGGCTGCGTCGCCAGCCTGCCGCCCGGTGCGCTCTCCTCGGGCGCCCGCTGGCGCGAGCCGCGCGGCCGCATCCATTTCGCGGGCACCGAGTCCGCCATCGCGTGGCCTGGCTACATGGAGGGCGCGATCGAGGCCGGTGAGCGCGCCGCCACCGAAGTCACGGGTTGAGGCGCTGCGGGAGACCCTTGAAGCGGCTCTCCGACTTCGGGCGACCGACGACCTGACGCGGCGACTGGTGAACAACAACGACGTTCGGCTTCGGGGGACCGGCCGTCACGGAGATCTCGGCCTCGATCGCGCAGGTCACCTTGCGATCGAGCCCGCGTCCCGTCACGACCTTCTTGCATCCCGCCTTCGGAGCCGTATCCGGCGCTGCATCTGCTTTCATCGCAGGAGCCTTCGCCGCAGGAGCGGGCTTGGCGGCCGGCGTCGAGTCCGCAATGGCCGGAGCCGCGACGAGAAACATCACGAGGGCGAAGGCGCGCGTCATGCCTTCAGTATGCAGCCCACCCCACGACCGTGCCAGTGATCACTCGAGGCCCGGCACATTGTTGCCAGCGTAGGACAGGGTCGCCAGGCCAGCCGCGGGTGCCAGCTCGACGATGTTCGACACCGTGAACGCACGGGCGCGAGCTGCGTCGTAGCCACCGGTGACGGTCACGAGACCGTGCGAGCCGGCGATCTGATCCGCCGGGGTCGGGTTGTAGATCGCGTCGGCGCCCGCGAGGATCGGCATCCGCAGCGAGAGACCCGCGTGCGGCGCGATGATCATGCGCGAGTACTCGGTGGCGACCATCGAGCGCGTAACGTTGAGGGTCGCGACGACGAAGTCCGCGGTGCCGGCACCCTCCTCGGTCCAGCTGATGCCCGTCGGCGAGTAGTCGGGCGTCTTGACGTACGGGAGGAGGCCAGCGCTCGCATCGATGATCGCGGGCGATGCGGAGTAGGTCTCGCGCCGCGCGACCATCTGCGTGCCGTCGGCGCCGCTGATCGTCGCGACCGCGAGCTGGTCGACGCCGGTGAGGTTCGGCAGGTTGACGGTCGCCGGCGCCTGATCGACGCGCTTCTGGCCGGAGCTGTACAGCTCGAAGAATCCGGAGACGATGCGGAGCTCGACATTGACCTGCGAACCCGCGAGCACGTTCGTCGCCGACAGCGTCGCCGCGAGTGCTCCGAGGAGTGGCTCGAGGCTGAGGTCGATGTTCTCGCCGTACGCGGCGCGCTTGGTGAACGCGCTCTGATCCTGATCGGTGACGTAGAAGTCGACCATCGCATCGCAACCGCGCACGGTGATCGGGACGAGCGGGCCGGTGCCCTGACCCGAGCCGCACGGCGTCACGATCTTCACCGTGCCGACCGCACCCGTCGGGACCATGACGTTGATCGCCGACGGCGGCGTGGTCTCGCTGGTCGCGCGACCGAGCTGGAGGCGGTCACCGGCCTTCACGCCGACGTACGTGTAGATCTCGGGATTGCGCGTCACTGCCGGCGGAGTCGCGACGGGATAGGTGCGAATGACGGTGAGGTTGCCGCCGTTCGGCATCTCCGCCATCGCAAGGCCATCCGCGCCCGTCGTGGCCTCGGCGAGGATCGAGTCATCGCTGTTCTGGAAGACCACGCGGACGTTGGCCTGCGGTGCGTTGCCATCGCGGACCACGATGTGGACATCGGTCGCGGGCGGCGGCGGCGGCGGCTGATCGTCACCACTGTCACCGACCGTTCCGGTGCAGGCGGAGAGGAGCGAGACGAGACCGACGACGAGAGTTGAGGTGCGCACGAGGTCATCTACCTCATGATCCGTGCCGAACCGTGATCAGCTACTTGGCGGATCCTGGGTGCGATCTTTGGGGGCGGTCACCCACAAACCCGCCAAGATCCCGGAGGGCTCACACCCGGCTCCCGTATCCGACATCGTCACGGCGCCAGGACGAGCGACGTCATCATCGGGACGGGAATGACGTCCTTCGCCGTCAGGCCCGTGCTCGCCAGCGACGGGTGTGTCTTCAGCAGCTCTGCACCACTCTCGCTCGACAGCTTCTCGATGCTGACCTCGGTGAGCTTCAAGCCGATCGCGGTGATGAACGGATCGAGGTGCGCGAAGATCTTCGCCTCCTGCATCCGCGCGGTCAGCTTCTTGTAGTCCTTCTCGCGTGGCTTGCCACGCACCGCCGGGATCCACTTCTCCATCACCGGCAGCACCGAGAACCGCGTTCCCATCACGACCTCGCTCTTCTCCGCGCGTCCGATCAGCTCCGCACCCGCGAGGTACAGCGCCGGCAGCTCCTCTTTCAGAGTTGCCTGCGTGAGCGCGCAGGTGTCGGGCTCGATCCCGATCTGCACACTCCGATTTCCGACCGCGAGCACCGGCATGCACGCACCGATATCTGCACGCAGCTCGATCGAGTCGATCTTGATCTCGAACGGGAGCGCGAACACGGACTTCATCGTCCGGGGCTTCACGGTGCGGTCACCGCGCGACACGATCGGGCTCTTCGGTTCGATCACGAGCGCCACCCGGCGCGGAACGCGCGGCGGCACGGGGCCCTTGAAGTCTCGCACCGGCTCGAGCATGAACAGCTCGATGCTCGTGACCTGGTAGCCGAGCGAGTCGATGAACGGGTGCCAGTGCGAGAACACCTGGCGATCGAAGATCCGCTTCGCGACCACGGCTTCGTCGGCCTCGGGTGGCAGCTGCGCGATCGCCTCGAAGTAGCGCTGCTGCACCACCTCTGGCTGAGATCCAAGGTTGAGATCGATCGCGATCGGTCCCGTGCCGAGCCCCGCGAGTTGTTCGACCGCGCGGAACAGCACCGGGATGGTCTTCGACGCGAAGGGGTCGCACGTCACGCCGGCCGGCGAGCCCATGGCGTAGCTCCACACATCGATCGAGCGATGCTTGCTCGTGACCGACGTGTGCCGGTACTCGAGCCCGCCGCGACACGGTCCTTCCACGGTATCGACACGCAGCCCCATCACCGTCGTGCCGAACGGGAGCCCGAACACCTCGCGCACCGTCAGCGGCTGCGGTGCCGGAGGCTGCGGAGCGGGTGCCGTCGGCGAGGGCGTGGGCGGCGGCGCAGGCGGCGCAGGCGGCGAGTCACTGCACGCCGCCGCGACGAACCAGACCACAGCGATGCGATACCTCACCGCCCGCAGTCTATCGCTACTCGTCGACGAGTGCGACGAGACGCAACCCGTCCCGCGGTGCGAGTCGTCTCGCACGCATGCGTCAGCCCTTGCGGGCCGCAGCCTCGCGCGCCTTGTCCTTCTTGCTCTTCCTCACGCCCTTGATCCCGCCGGTGCTCGCCGGGGCCACGGTCTCCTCGGTCGGTGCGAAGCCGGCGATCCGCTCGCGCACCACGTAGTGCTGGTGTCGCTTCTCGATCACGGCGAAGTGCGAGTGCATGTCGGCGGTGATGAAGCTGATCGCGACGCCGCGCTCTCCCGCGCGACCCGTGCGCCCGATCCGGTGCACGTAGTCATCCGGTGATCGAGGGAGGTCGTAGTTGACGACCGCCGGGAGGCCCGTGATGTCGAGGCCGCGCGCGGCGAGGTCGGTCGCGACGAGCACGTGGACGCTCGACGCTCGGAACATGTCGAGCGCGCTGGTGCGCGCACCCTGGCTGAGCTTGCCGTGGAGAGCGACCGCGTTGACGCCCGCCGTCTTCAGCTTCGCGGTCACGTGCTCCGTCGCGTGCGTCGTTGCGACGAACACCAGCACGCGCTCCCACGCATGTGTCTCGAGGAGGTGACGGAGCAGCTGCGTTCGCTTTCCGGCATCGACCTCGATCGCGCGCTGATCGATCGCCGGGATGTCGGCAGGCGCGGCGGTCACGTCGACGCGCACGGGATCGACGAGATGGAATTCGGCAAGCTTCGAGACGGCGGGCGAGAACGTCGCCGAGAACAGTAGCGTCTGCCGCACGCGCGGCAACAGCGCCACGATCCGTGACAGCTCGTCGGTGAACCCGACCTCGAGCAGGCGATCGGCCTCGTCAAGCACGAGCTGCGAGACCGACGCCAGCGAGATCGCGTTCTTGTCGACGAGATCGAGCAACCGGCCCGGCGTGGCGACGACGATGTCAGCACCACCGCGGAGCTCCATCATCTGCGGATTGATCGAGACGCCACCGAGCACCACCACGACCTTGGGCCGCTGCTTCAGGTACTTCCTGAATGCCGCGATCTCGTCGGCGGTCTGCTTCGCGAGCTCGCGTGTCGGCACGATGATCAGC
Source organism: Myxococcales bacterium (assembly GCA_031421915.1). Classification (GTDB taxonomy): domain Bacteria; phylum Myxococcota_A; class Polyangia; order Haliangiales; family Haliangiaceae; genus JABFXX01. The sequence continues at coordinate 18,647 of JANOPP010000667.1, forward strand.
GCGTGCACGCGGCGCGGCACCGTCAGCTCGCGCTGCGACATCGTCTCGAGGATCGGCAGCACGAACGCCGCGGTCTTGCCCGAGCCCGTGCTCGCCTTGACCCAGACGTCGCGTCGGGCCAGCACCTCGGGGATCACGGCGGCCTGCACGGCGGTCGGCTCGTGATAGCCGCGCTCGCTCACCGCGCGCAGCAGTGGCTCGGCGAGGCCCAGGGACTGAAAAGGATGATCGGGCACGGTGTGCTACGCGTCGTCGGACTCGGCGGCGGCAAGCTCCGCAGCCCGCGCCTCCGCCTTGAGCACCGCGATCACGTGGCGGAACAGTGCGCGCGCGGCACCCGGCGGCTTGCCGGTGGTCGTCTCGCGCTTGGCCTGGGCGATCAACCGCGGCATCGGCTCCTCGGCGCCGCCGGGAAACTCTGCCGCCGCTGCCGCGCCCTCGGCGATCAAGCGTGCGCGCCACTTCTCGGCGCGATGGAACAGCTCGGGCTCCGCGACGCCCGTCGCCGCGACATTGGCCATCCGCTTGCGCAGATCCGCGAGGTCGAGCCCGCGCAGATCACCCGCGAGGGTTCGTTCGGCGCGACGACGAGCGACCATGGACTTCACGGCGCGGGCCCGCTCGATCGGGATCCGCAGCTCGTCGGAGAGATCCATCTTCTCGATCGTCGTATCGGGCATCAGCATCAGCGTGCGCGCCAGCTCCGACGAGCGATCGCCTGCCTTCTTCCGCGCGGCCTTGGCGACCTGGCGGCGGCTCGGGCCGTCGTCATCACTGTCGGACATGGCGCATGTTTACTCCGTCACGGCAGGTACGTCGACGGGTCCTTGTCGGCCATGTCGAAGTAAAGGTCGATGTTGTAGCCGGTCTTCTTCTTGTGCATCGCATCGCGGAACCTCTTGGCGCGCGGCGTGAGCCCACGGACCAGGTAGAGCGCATACAGCTTGCGCGGCTCCGACGAGCTGAACCAGTCCATCTTCTCGAGCGCATCGAGCCAGCGATCGTGCTTGCCGGCGGTCAGCTCCGCGGGCGGACGTGCCATCGCGTAGCCGAACAGGATCGTCCAGCTCACGCCGGCCGGGATGGTCCCGCCCCAGTAACGATCCGGTGACAGCTTCTTCGCGATCACCTCCGCGAGGTCCGCGAGGTACGGCGCCGGATCCTTTTGCGCGAGTGCGTTGACGAACAGCGGCTTCCACGGCGTGGTCAGGCTCGCCTTCATGGTCGGCGCGGCTTGATCGATCGCGAACGACAGCAGGCTCAGTGCCGCCGCGGAATCCACCGTCGGATCCTTGTCCGTCACGAGGGTCCCGAGCAGCGGCACGAGGCTCGCGTCCTGCGTGTACCCGATCGCGAGTGCTGCCGCGTGGCGAACCTCGCCGGCGCGATCGGCGGCCGCAGCCTTGATCAGCGTGCGGTCGGGGAGCTCGGCGCTGACGAGGACCGCCGCGCGGCGGATCCCGACATCCGGATCGCTCGCCCATGCCGTGAGCTGCGCGGTGGTCATCATGTGCGACCGACCGAGGGCGCGGATCGCGAGCGCACGCACGGCCGCGCTGCCCTTTCCTGTCGCCACCGCGAGCAGCTCCTTGGTCGCGACGTCGGCGAGCGGCTTCGCGGGGAGCTTCAAGGGCCCGACTCCCGAGATCACGCCCTTGCCGATGCTGGCGAGCCAGTACTGCGCGAGGCGATCGTCGTAGTACGGACTGTCGGTCG
>JANOPP010000668.1:0-3454 GCA_031421915.1 Myxococcales bacterium
GTCCTCCTCGACCCCGGTGGTGACATGCCCGAGGTCATGTACAACCGTTGGGCCGCAGAACACGGTCGGTTGTGGATGCGCCACCGCAGCCCTAAGCTCAACGTCATGGCTGGCAACGACCATACCGGGCTTGCTGCGATGCTCCAGCTGCTTCAAGACGAGGAGCAACGCGAGCAGGAGGAGCTCGACGAGGAGGAGGAACGTGAGCACGAGGAGCTGATGCGGCGTTCGGCGGGCCTTCCGCCCATATCGGGCTCGCTCGATCTAACGCTCGGGGCTTTCACACTCGACGCACACGCTGTCGTTGAAGATCGAAACCAGGAGGTCATGCTCGGAATGGGCATCGTCAATCTTGGCGCGGAGGTCGCCGAGGGCGAGATCATCGAAGCGGTCACGATTCCGTGGGCCAGCCTTGCACGAGCTCTGGAACGAGACCCCGACCTTCTCTACCGCTTCGATCCGCGGAAAGTCGAAGAGATCGTCGCCGCCGCGTACCACGAGGAAGGAGACTTCGACGAGGTCGTCCTCACCCCACGTTCTGGCGACGGTGGGCGCGACGTTATCGCGACGAAGCGTGGTCGTTTCTCGATCCGCGTTCTCGACCAAGTGAAGCGGTACAAGCCGGGGTCTGTGGTGACAGCAGACGAGGTGCGCGCGATGTACGGCGTGTTGACCTTCGATCGAGGCGCGAGCAAGGCGTATGTTACGACGACGGCTGGATTTGCCCCTGGAGTACCGCAGGAGTTCGCAGCTGCGATCCCGACGCGTCTGGACCTACGTGACGGAAAAGCGCTTCGGGAATGGCTGACCGCGCTCGCGCGCCGAGGGCGTTAGCCGGTCACGACATGGTGAGACCAGCGGCGAGCGCATTGTTGTTCGACAATCTCGCGCCCTCCCCGGCCAACGGTGGCTACATGAGCGCCCAGAGCGGTGGCTACATGAGCGCCCAGAGCGGTGGCATGTGGCGCGCAGCGCCGGCCAGTAGGTCCCGGACCTCGTCAGCATCGTTGATCGGATATTTCGCTTTCAGGTGCGAGCCATCGTTCCGACGGCTCCGAAGCTGATCAGCGAACACGCAGGCATTGTCTGCTGCGGTTCGTGCCTCGATGTCGGCCCCCTTGTTTCCCGGGATACGCAGGTTGATTCCCGAGCGCACACTAGCTATCCGCTCGGCGGCAAGCCTCGGTTTCGGCGGCGTTAGCTGGAAATTCTTGGTCTCCATCGAGTCGTGCACGGAACCCACGACGGTTTCGAACGCAACACCGAGCAGAACCACCGAAGCTCGTAGCAACTCGTGCGCGTGACACGTCTGAGCATCGAACATGATCGCCAGGACGTCATCACCCAGGCCGGGGCAGCGTGCCTTGATCCGTTCGATCCATCCCGCCATCAACGGGTGCCCATCACTGGGGCGATCAAAGAATTCTCTCCCCGCTGGCAAGAGACGCATCTGGCGAACGTAGTCGTCTGCGCCACCACGTCCTGGCAGGAACACCAACCCTGTGCGCTCCAACCACGACAGGAACGACACCACTGGCAAAGCCCACGGGTGATCCCATCCTAGGTAGTCAGTAAGGAAGCCGCACGGTGATTCAGGAACGTTCGGCGCGTTGTCTCTCGCGCGAAGCATCGGCAACAGTTCGCGCTGAATCGTGGTGAGATCCAGTTTCTCCGTACTCGGCCGGCTGACTGGATTCGCTCTGACCTTGCGAACCGCGGCGATGAGGTACTCGCGCACTGTGAGCTCATCCATGCCTTCGAACAGCGCTGCGAGGTTTCGCTCGTGTTCGTTCATGGTCAGCGATGCTAGCTCATCCAGCTACATCCCGATCAGTGACTTGGGATCGAGGCTGTGGAAGCACATTCGGAGAACGTTCATCGCGTTTCCGATCGGCTCGCGGTCGACCATTGAGGTGAGATCGCCAAGGGCAATCAGAGGAATCACTTGAGTGCCGCTGCGCGCGCCCCCCGCACCTTGTCGAGCAGCGCCTTGGCAGCTGCTGACTGAGCGTGCTCCGACCAGGATGCATCGGCGGCGAGGCGCAAGCTCGCAAGTTGATTCGGCGGCAGCTCGACAAATCGGATGCCGGCTGTCTCAAGTGTCTTCCTCGCGTCGTGGTTGCCGACCAGCATGAGTTGCTCCAGTCGTTCATTTGTCTCGACGGCAGCACGCCGAACAGCCTCCTGCTCTCTCTGCGCGAGACGGGCGAACGCCTTCTTCGTCACCACTGTCATCGCGATCCCGTGGCTAAGCGGAGGAGCGACCACGAAGCGAACGTGGTCATGCCAGTCCAGTGCGATCGCAACGTGCAGTGGCGCGTAGAAGCCACCGATCGCTCCAGTCGCGAGTCCGTCCAGGACAACTGGCACTTCGCGGTGGTCGAGCCCATATCCCGCCCGGCGAAGGACCGAGGTCATCGGCGCATCGTTCTCCCACACCCACCATGTCGTGCTGGCCACCGTCTTCGCATCACGCGGATCGTCGCGCGAGAACAGATAAGTCCCACCTTGATCGCCCAGCCTGAGAACGACCATCCCCGCCGCGTCGAGCCTCGCGCTCACCTCGGCGGCCAATGTGCTTCGCACGCGGGCGGCATCGGCCTCGCTGTCGAACAAGAACGGCATCTCGAACACGCGAACGTCTGGACGCAGGAGGTCCAACCCGAGGGAGCTGATCATCGCGCCGTCAAGCTCCCCTCGCTCCATGCGGGACACCATCTCGGTCTCGTTGCCGATTTCGTCGCCGTACGCATACGTGACCTTGACCCGTCCTTGCGTTGCGTCCGCGATCGCGCGCGCATTGTCCTCGAGCAACCGCCCCAACGGAGAGCCACGCACCACGAGCGAGGCAATTCGCAGGGAAGCGCCTGAAGGGATCGGCGGGCCCACGTCGTCGCGGTCTCGACGAGGAGGCTTCTCGCATGCCGCGAGGCAAGCCAGAGTGACCATCGCGATCAGAGCTCGTACGCGGGGGATCATGTGCCTGGGCGCCCGCTCCTCGCGGTGAAGGAGCTGGGCGAGCAGAAAGGTACCGCATCGACGTGGCGGCACCGCAGCGCGCTGCCACGGACGCTGCCAGACTACAGAGACTGGGTGGAATCGGAGGGAACCACTTGGGTCGTTTGTCTCGAAGATACGGGCAAGGGCTCGTCGAGAAAGGGTGTTCCAGGTGGTTCGACTCCCGCCGCCTCCACTACAGCTACTTATTGTTCCGCATGCTTGCGCCTCAGCTTGGGCAGAGAATCGCTCCACTCTGCCCAGCCGCCGACGAAGACGGTCGAAGTTCTACCCGCCGCCTCGCGCTGCCGCCTTGCAAAACTAAACCCACGGTAACGTTCCGTGCGTGAGCGCCACTAGCCCGAACTGGGACCGCCTCTACGAGCTGGCCAGCGGCCAGGAGGGCTACTTCACCACCCGTGATGCCTCGACGGCGGGATTCTCCTCGCAGCTACTT
>JANOPP010000669.1:0-1676 GCA_031421915.1 Myxococcales bacterium
GCTTGAACACGCTCGCGAGCGACATGAAGACCTTCGCGTCCTGAACGATCTTGATGCCGTTCTCGAGGAGCTGCACTGCAGGCTGCTCGTCGGGGGCGTTGCGCATTTGCTCGATCGTCGGGAGAAACAGCTCCTTGCCCATCACCAGGTAGTCCTCGGCGTTCTCGTCGAGGGTGTCGAACGTGCCGCCGGCGATCGCGATGCTCGGGTTCGTATAGTTCGAGAGCGCCCCCTGCACGGTGCGGAGTCCGAACAGGACGCCGCCGAACAGGTTCACCGTGACGAGGAACGTCATCGCCGCGAGCGCCGAGTACTTGAACAGGACCTTGCCCTGCCCAGGGTACTTCTTCGCGAGGACGAGCGGCATCAACAGCAGCAGGAGACCGAGCAGCGAGACGCCGACCACGATCATCGAGAACGTGCGCATCCGCTTGTCGGCCTTGAGGGCGATCTTCTTTGCCATCTTGCCGAGCACGATCTTCTTCACGAGCCGCACGCCGGAGCGGAACGTCTCGATGTCGATCGACCCCTTCAGCTCGGTGGCATCAGGCCGCGCCTCGAGTGCTTTGTCGTCGGGTGCGTTCGGGATGTCATCGAAGTACGCGGCGAACGCCGCGCGATCCGCGATCTCGTCGGGTTCGATCGTCCCGTCCCCGTCCGCGTCGAACGGGTCGGTTGGCGGGTCCTCCTCCTCGGAGTCCTTGATGCCGTCGTTATCGATGTCGCCGTCCTCCTGCGCGTCGGGCGTGCCGTCGCCATCGGCGTCGGCAGCGTTCGGATCGACGTCGGCGAACGCGACCGCCTCGTCGGCATCGGACACGCCATCGCCGTCCGAGTCTTCCTTGCCGTCGGGCGTCCCATTGCCATCGGTGTCCTCGGCGGCATCGGAGATCCCGTCGCCGTCGGCATCGCCAGGCTTCGCGGGTGCCGGCTTCTCGTCGACGTCGGGCGTGCCGTCGCCGTCGGCATCGCCGGGCTTCGCGGGTGCCGGCTTCTCGTCGGCGTCGGGCGTGCCGTCGCCGTCGGCATCGCCGGGCTTGGCACCGGCCGCGGGAACCTCGTTCGCGTCGGGCGTTCCGTCTCCGTCGGTATCGCCGGGCTTGGCACCTGCTGCGGGCTTCTCCTCGGCGTCGGGCGTGCCATCGCCGTCGGCATCGCCGGGCTTGCCGGCCGGTGCCGGGTCGCCGGGCTTGTCGCCGCCGGGCTTGTCGTCGCCGGGCTTGTCGTCGCCGGCAGCGGGTTCTGGGTCATCTTCAGCCAGAACGGGAGTCGCACCGAGCACGAAGAACGCCGCAAGAACGCTGATCCACCAGAGACGCATACAGCTCGTTAACACAGGCCCTTGGCAACGATCCATCGAAGCACCATGGTGGCGTCTTCATGACCACCGAGCTCGCGGGCAAGACGTTCGTCATCACCGGCGCGAACACCGGTATCGGCAAGATCACCGCGACCGATCTCGCGCGGCGCGGCGCCCGCGTCATCCTTGCCTGTCGCTCGCTGGCCAAGACGCAGCCCGTGATCGACGAGATCAAGCGTGACACCGGCAACGACCAGATCGAGTTCGTCGCGCTCGATCTCGGTGACCTCGCCTCGGTGCGCACCGCCGCCGCCGAGATCATCGCGAAGAACCTCCCGCTCCACGGTCTGATCAACAACGCCGGCCTCGTGGCGCG
>JANOPP010000670.1:0-5234 GCA_031421915.1 Myxococcales bacterium
GCCGAGCAGCCCACCGTAGACACTGGAGTCGTCGAAGCCATTCGAGATGTCGCTGCTGCCGAGCACGCCCGCCGAGCGCGCATGGTCGATCGCCTGCTGGCGCGCGAGATCTGCCGGCGCCGCCCGATCGCTCGGTGAGCCAGGGTCGCTGCGATCGGGGCCGCGCTTGCCGGCGATGCCCTCGTCGAGGTTCATCGTGCCGGCCGTGGCGAGAAATGCGGAGCGCCGCGTCTGCTCGAGGCCCTTGGGGCCGACGATCAGGATGTCGGAAAGCGACCTGCGATCGATCTTGTAGCGCTCGTAGTCAGCCTCGGTCTCGAGCACGAGCATCGAGGTCTGGCTCGAGATCACGCGCGCGCGCACCGAGCGCTTTGCGATGTCCTCGCGCAGGGCCTTGGCGGCGGTGGCATCGGTCGTGCTGACAAGCGTGGTCTCGAGCTCTTCGATCTCGGCACCGGCGACCGCACGCTCGACGAGGGCGGGTGTGGCGCGGGCGAGGCCGATCGTGCGCTTGCTGCCGCCGATCACGACCTCGATCGCCTGCGTCGGCTTCGCCATCTTCGCGAACACCATCACCGTCGAGCCGGGTCGCGCCGCGGGAACGGTCTTCGGATAGACCCAGGTCGCGCCTGGTACTTCGATCGCGACGTCGACAAGGACAGACTCGCCGAGTCCGGTCGCGACGGCCTCTATCCCGGCATCGAGATCGTGGACGTCACCGGCGCGCGGTAGTCCCGCCCGTACGATCGTCTGTGCGAGCCGGGCATCGCGAATGCCGCCGGAGAGCACGACGTCGAGGCGCTCGATCGGGAGCTGCTTGATCGCGGCAACGAGCGCCGGCGTGTCGGACCCTGCGGTCACGACACCGTCGGTGATGACCACGACGCGCGGATGCGCGACGCCGGGGCCGGAGATCGCTGCGAGCGCCTGGCCGAGGTTGGACGCGCCAGCGGCACCGCGCGCGAGCAGCGTCCGGTCTTGCTCGATACCGTAGTTCTCGGCGAGCCCGGAGAAGATCGACTGGTTGTCCTGATCGAACGCGACGACGCGCAGCTCGAGCGGATCGCCGTACTTCGCGCGGAGGGCAGCGACGAGCTCACGGATCGACGCGACGTAGCCCTTGAAGCCGAGGGCGCGCGACGCACTGGTGTCGACCAGCAGCGTCAGCTTGTTCGGCATGTCGGGGGCGGCGAGCGCGCTGCGGGCATCGGACAGCGTGACTGCGGCGACCACGTGTTCGCCAGACGTCACCGCAGCGGCGGTCGCGGGCACGGTTGCGACAAAGTCGCGATCGGGCTGCCACGCCTTCTCGTTGAGCGCTTGCGCCTGCGGCGAGCCGTCGAGCGCTATCGCGTTGAACGCGACGTCGACGCGGTCGGTCTTCGGGAGTCCGCGCAGCGGCAACGTGTAGCCGTGTCCGGCGAGATCCTGCGAGAACGAGAGCACGAGGTGTTTGTCGGACGTGCCGGGGATCGGGAAGACCTTCGCGCTGAACTGATTGCCGGCTGCTTTCTCGAGGAGCGCCGGATCCTGCTTGCGGTGCAGGAAGTCATCGTAGACGCGGCGGGCGACTGACTTCTCGATCACCTCGGCCTCCTGGAGCTGGCCGTTGGTCTCCATCGCGAACCTCGAAACGGCGGCGCCTGTCGGCAGCGTGATCGCGAACGTGCCCTCGCGGGTGCGGTCCTCCGGGTTGTGGAAGTAGAGATGGAGCTCGGTGAACGCGAGTGGCCCCTGAACGACGGCCTTCGCATCGATCCGCGTGAGCACGAGACCACTTCCATCGGAGGCCGTGAGCGTGAACGGCGGTGCGACCTCGCGGCGCCCGGGCGCCTCGACCACGATCATCTGCATCGGGGTCACGTCGGCCCGGAGGGGCGGCTGCTCGGTCATCTTGGTGACCGGAGGGGGCGCCGCGGAGGTCGACTGACCGGCCTGACAGCCGAGGAGGGTGAGCGCGGCGAGGAGGGGCTTGGCGTTCATGCAGGGGGCTCCAGCTCATCCGACAGTGCCGGATGGGCCAAAGTTCCACGGAACTTCTCCGTCCGGTAACAACGTGCCCGACCGGCGGACCGGGGGGCAACCATCAGGGCTCGAACGGCTCGATCGCGCTGAACGGTCCCGAGATCGGAAGCTCGGTGAGAATACCGGTCGCCGGATCGATCGTGGACAGCGCGCCATCGCGGTTGGCGATGTAGAGCACTCCCTTGAAGAACCGCATGTCGCCGACGTGGAGGCTGCCCGTCATGACGATCGGAATCGGGGTCCCTGCGACGCCGGTGTCCGGATCGATCGGGGTGAGCGCCGGGGCGGTGAACGATCGCGAGGTGTAGTAGAGCGTCGCTCCGTCGAAGGCGAGGCCGTACGAGCTGCAGCACGGAATCTGGTGGGTGCCGATCGGGTTGAACGCGCCGGTCTGCGGGTCGAGCTCTCCGAGTCGCTGGAGGTTGCGACTGATGCCGAGGTAGCGATCGCCGACCCGCGTGATGGCGGGGAGCCACGCCGTCAGCTGGGAGGGCGTCGCGATCCGCTGGGTCCGCATGTCGATGCGTCCGAACCGCCGGCTGCGATCGGAGCCCCAGTAATCGCCGCTGTCGTCGCGCACGATCGCGCTGAACTGTGCGGGCGAGTCGGTGCGCGGGATCGAGATCGTCGAATGATCGGAAGGATCATAGAAGAGGGCGAAGTCGACGCCGAACGCCATGAACAGCAGGAGGCCGTCGCGATCGCTGGGCGTGTAGCGGAAGGCGCGCGGCCTGGTCGCGGAGCCGCGGACGTCGACGACCTCGATGTCCGGACGCACGAGCGCGAGCCCCGGTGGAGCGACAAACGTGAGGCTCGTGTCGCTGACCACCGTGACGAAGCTCGCGAGGACGCCGTCGACCACGACGTTCACCGTCCCGGCCCCTTCGTCGACGAAGCCAGATCCGGTCACGGTCACGAGCGTCTCGGTCGAGGTGAACACGATGTTCGCGGGCTCGACGGACTCGATCGCCGGCGGCGCGCTGTAGCGGAGGATGCCGGTCGCCCGCGCATTGCCGTGGTCGTTGAGCACCACGACCTCCGCATCGCCGGGCTGGTCGCCGGGTGGCAGGACGACCTCGAGGGTGGTGTCGTCGATGACCCGTGCGAGTGGCGCCTCTCGGCTCGCGATCAGCACGCGGTTGCCGCCGGCATCCCCATCGAGGAAACCGGTCCCGGTGAGGCGCGTGGTCGTCCCGCCGATCATCGGCGCGAACGATGGCGACGCGCTCACGATGTCGAGCGTCGTCGGCGGCGTGCCGCACGCGGCCAGCGCGAGCAATGCCAGCGTGCGCTTCATCGCTCTCCGTAGGTGACGGCACTGGAGAATGTCTCCGGTGCGAGCGCCGGGCCGACCGAGTGCACCACGCGGTCAGGTGCCGCGACGTACGGCTGGCAGGTCGAGTCGACGCGCTGGAACAGCGGGGCAGTGGGGCGATCGCCGATCGCGTGGAGCGTCGTGCCTTCGTCGCCGATGTCCGTCGCGAAGCTGACGCGCTCGCAGGTATGGAGCGGAACCTCCGCGACGCGAACGTCGACCGCACAGCTTGCCGCCAGCATCGTCGAGGCAGGTACGACCGCCGCAGGAAGACAGCGGACCTTGTCGCCGAGCGAGCCGCGCTGGCAGTCCGCGCGGGTGGCGGTGTCGAACAGCCGCTCGTCGATGAACCGCAGATCGTCGGTGGTGAGCACGATCCGCTGAAGCCGGCGGGCGTCGGCGTCCTCGATCGTACGGCCGAGCGTCGGGAGGTCGAGCTCAGCACCGATTGCGTACAGCCTCCGCGACGGCGACGGCGCGAGCTGCGTACAGGACTGGCCGTCCTTGCGGAACACGGGCCCGGCGAGCTCGGCACCGACCGCGTGGAACCGCACGCACCCCGACGGATCGGGAACGCGCGCGATCGCTGGCACGGGCGCCGAGCCCGCGATCGCGACCACGTGGTCCTCGCACTGGGGGTCGCGGAACAGCGACACGTGGGTGGCCTCGTCGGGCTCGCAGCGAACATCACCGTCGGTGCGCCGGGTGGGCGAGCAGGTGCCACCGAGATCGCGATCGAGGAGGCCGAGGGGCAGGCTCACGCCATCCTCGGTCGATCGATAGCGCACCGCGAGCCGACCGGCGCCGGCCTCGCTGTCCACGATCGGCACGAGGCTGGAGCCCGCGATCTCGTCGACCAGCGCGTAGTACGTGACGTCGGAGGAGCTGAAGAACGGCCCGGTGCACTCGCTGTCGCGCATCGCGTAGAACTGCGAGATCGCGTCGACCGGAGTGCCCGCGACGTACACGCGCGCGGGGAGGGTCGTGTCACCGACGCCGTCGTAGCCGATGAAGTGCGTCGGCTTCGCGATCGCGCTTGCGCGACCGACGAGGTTCTCGCACGTGTCGTTGACATAGACGGCGTCCTCCGCGATCGGGACGCAGCGGATCACGCCGTCGACCCAGAGCTGCGGCGTGCAGCGCGAGTGCACCTGCGTGTCGTAGAAGGCCGAGGTCCCGGCCTGCCGGGTCCCGTCCTCGTAGAGGTGCCACTCGAGCTTGAGGCGGGAGCCACTGACCGCCTCGAACACGTCCTCGACGCGGCGGTCATCGCCACACGCGGCGAGTGCGAGCAGCGCTGCGATCTGAGCCCTCACGGGATGAACTCCACCCCGATCGACGGAAAGATCGGCAGGCCATTGGTGTAGCTACGGCGCGAGAAGTCGGTGTTGTAGGTGACGCCCTCGGCGTTGGCGCGGTTCACGACGTTCTGCAGATCGATGTAGAGGTTGAGGGTCCCCCACGGTCGCCGCCACGCGCGATCGACCCGGAGATCGATCTGGTAGAAGTCGGGCAGGCGCTGTGACAGGAGCGGGCCGTCGACGGGAACCCAGTCGCCGCTCGAATCCACGTACGCGCCGGCAACCGGCGTGAACGGATTGCCGGTGGTGTAGCGAGCGCGCCCGCCGACCCGCCAGTGCTTGCCGATCGCCGTGCTGCCGACGATCGTGAGCGAGTGCGGCTGGTCGAGGACATAGGGGTGCGTGGCGGGACCCTTGGTCGGGTTGTTCCGGTACGACCGCGCATAGGTGTACGCGATCCAGCCGGTCCACCGGCCGACGTTGCGGCGTTCGATCAGCTCGATCCCGTACGCGTACCCGGTGCCGATCGCCTCGCGATAGCTGTACGAACCAAACTGGGTGTCGACCAGCTCGCGGCTGATCCCGAGCAGGCC
>JANOPP010000671.1:0-27114 GCA_031421915.1 Myxococcales bacterium
CGCGCCCGCGAGCCCGCTGGTGCACACCGCGATCCTCGACCTCGGGCGCGTCCGCGCGGATCCCACGGGCACCGAAACGGCAAAGCGGATCCTCCTCGAGCCGACGACCGCGACGGCCGTCGCCGTCACGACGCCGGACCCCATCGACCCCATCGACCCCATCACCACCACGCCCAAGACCGTCACCCCGGACAAGGCCAAGGGAAGCGTCGCGATCGATCCGACCCCGCTCCTCGACATCCTCGAAGCGTTCCCCGCGCTCGCGCAGCTCGATGATCGACGGCTCGTGATCGCCGAGCTGCGGGTCGAGCCTCCGTGGTACGCGGTGCGCGAAGCGAACCCGAGCCTCGTGCGGGCGGCACTCGTGAAGGTACTGTCCGCGCCGCCGTACAATCTCCGGATCACCGAGGGCGACGCGATCGACGAGCTCGATCTCGCCGCACTCTCGCAGCTCACCACCAATGTACCGAGTGCACTCGTGTACCGGGTCGCGGCTGATCGCAGCGACGTCAACGTCGAGCTGACGCTGTTCCACCGCGGCCAGATCGACGCCGCCAACTACGGCAAGACGCTCTCGATGCCGGGCGTCGTGAGCTGGGATCTCCAGAAGTTCGCGTTCGCGGGCGCAGGGCTGTTCGTGTTCCTGCTGTTCGGTGCGCTGTGGTTGACCCGTGCAGCGAGCACGGTCACGATCGAGATCGAGCGCGCTCCTGACATCGAGGACGAGGTCCTGTGCGTTGCGATCACGCGGAGCCCGCACCGGCCCCAGGTCCCCGACGCCGCGAAGTTCGCTGCGGCCACGAAGAAGGCCGGCCAGATCACGAAGGCCCGCCACGCGACGTTCGTGCTCGACGGATCGAAGTTCAAGATTCCCGGCGGCATCTGGTACGTGCACCTCTACGGCACGTTCAGCCGCGGCAACGAGCTCCGGCGCGTGCCCGACACCTGCACGCACAAGATCGAGATCGTTCGCGGTGGCACCGCCGATGTGACGTTCAGCCTGTCGTCCAAGCTCGCCGAGGTCACGCTGACGATGGAGTCCGAGCCGAAGCGCGGCGTCGCGGTGTGGCCGAACAACGACACCGACAGCAAGCGCTACAGCGACGCGAACGGCGAGGTGAAGGTGCAGCTACCGATGGGCACGCACATCCTCCACATCGAGGTCCAGGGCCAGCGCTTCGAGCGCAGCGTCCAGATCGTCTCGCCGAAGATGCAGCGGATCGGCTTCAACGTCGCGCGCGAGCGCCGCCTCGCGACGGGCCTCGCGATCGAAGGAGCTAACGCACCGGCGCCGGCGCGACCAGAGCCGTCACTGCCGGAGCCGTCGCTCTCGGAGCCATCGCTCTCGGAGCCGTCGCTACCGGCGATCTCATTCGCGACACCGTCACGTCGGACGCCGGGGGCGATGCCCTCGGTCACCGCCCCCGGCGCTCTGGCCACGCCCGTCCTCGCGACCGCGCACACGGTCGCCGGTGACTACGATCGTCCGCTGGCGATCGCATTCAAGGCCAAGCCGCGCCCGATGACGCCGATCCCCGGCGAGCTGCTCCTCGGGCGCTACAAGATCATCGGCGAGCTCGGTCGGGGCGCGATGGGCCTGGTCCATCACGCGTTCGACGAGAAGCTCGAGCGCCCCGTCGCGATCAAGGAGATGGCCGAGGATCTCCATCGCAACGCCGAGGCGATGCGCCTGTTCACGCAGGAAGCAAAGGCGCTCGCGCAGCTCAACCACTCGAACATCGTCGGCATGTACGACCAGGTCACCGAGGACGACAAGGTCTACATGATCATGGAGTTCGTCGATGGCCAACCGCTCGCGGACATCCTCGCGGCGCGCGGCAAGTTCGCGTGGCGCGATGCGGTCGCGCTCATGGATCAGGTCTGCGCGGGTCTCGCGTACGCCCACGCACGCAAGGTCATCCATCGCGACATCAAGCCCGCGAACATCTTCGTCACCAAGGACCGCACGGCCAAGCTCGGCGACTTCGGACTCGCGCGCGTGATGCATCGGACCAAGATCCAGCGCACCGAGGTGCGCGGCACACCGCTCTACATGGCCCCCGAGCAGATCCGGGGCGAGGATGTCGATCACCGCGCCGACCTCTACGCGATCGGCTGCATGTTCTACGAGCTCGTCACCGGGGACCCGCCCTTCCTGGAGGGCGACATTCTCTATGCGCAGCTCCACAAGCCTCCGCCGTCGGCGCGAGCGCAGTGTCCCGACCTCCCGGCCGAGCTCGACGAGCTGATCCAGTCGCTCATGGCGAAGAGCTCCGACGATCGTCCCGGCTCGGCGAACGAGGTCCGCGCGGCGCTCAAGGCGCTGTGACATCGGGCACCGAGCGTGCTCAAATCAGAGGCTGATGCGCCTCGCTACCGTCCTCCTCGCCTCCCTCGTCGCGATCCCGCTCGCAAGCGCCAAGCCGCTCCCCAAGGGCATGAAGATCGAGGTCCGCAAGGGCCGCGCGATGGTCACGATGGGCGGCCCCGTGGTCTCCGTCACCGGTGACACCCTCGCGGACTGGGAGTCCGTCACCGGCGAGCTCTCCGACGACGGCAAGGACGTCACGATCTCGGGCACGCGGTGCAAGAAGAAGCTGACCGGCGATCAGACCAAGCAGAAGGTCTCGCTCCAGCAGATCGAGGCGAAGTTCGAGAACGCCGACGGCGAGACCGTGATGGCGAAGAAGAAGTACGAGGAAGCCTCCGGCTACTTCGCCGCGGCGATGGCGATGGATCCGACGGTCCCACTCTATGCATCGAACCTCCTCGTCGCGCAGGTCAAGGGCGGCAAGCTCGCGGACGCCGACAAGACCCTCGCCACCGCAGGCAAGCAGCACGTCGCGTGGTTCGCGTGGCGCGTCGAGGTCGACCCCGCGCTCGCGTCGATCAAGTCCCGCGCGAGCGTGAAGGCACTCCATGCCGCCACGCCCGGGAAGGCCCGTTCGCCGACGCTCGCCGACGCCTTCGCGATCAGCCCGCTCGGCCTCGCCGCCACCCGCACCGCCAGCGGCGAAGGCGGATCCGGAGCCGAGATGCCGATGGAGGTCTCGTTCACGGAGATCTCGTCGGGACGTGAGGTCCTCCGCCTGCCGATGGGCAAAGGTGGCAAGGTCGACGCCCAGCAAGCGCTCGTCGACAAGTTGCTCGTCCAGCTCGGCTTCACGTTCGAGGGCATGTTCCAGGACATCCGCCAGGGTCGCTCGCACTCGACGAGCGACGGCCGCGCGATGCTCGTCTCCGACTCGGGGATCCTGTTCCAGAAGGGGCCGCTCAAGGTGCCCGTCACGATGCCGAACATCATCGGCGTTGGCTTCATGCCGGGCGGTGCACTGTTCGTGACGCGCTACGAGCACGTGTTCCGCTGCGACGACAAGAGCTACCGCACCGAGCTGCACGCGATGCCGGATCCCGCTCCCGCGCCCCCCGCCAAGAAGTAGCCGTGGCCAAGGTTCCACTCGCGCCTGGCCCCGATCAGCGGCTGCGCTGCTTCTGGGGCGTCTCGACTCCCGACTACGTCGACTATCACGTGCGCGAAGCTCATCGGCCACACGATCGACGTCATTGTCGCGGCGTATCCCGACAAGGCGCCGGACGCCGAGCAGCGCCAGAAGACCATCGACGCGTGCGAGGAGCGCTACAAGGCGACGCCGCCCACCGAGACGGATCGGCAAGAGTCTCGCTGCGGCATGGCCGCGACGACCGTGCCGGCGCTCCAGGCGTGCGTGACCAAGGGCGCCGCCACCCCGTAGATCAGGGCGCGAACACGAGCGGCGTGCGGAACGTGAGACCTGCACCTGCGTGGAACGCGCTGACACCTTCCGCCATGTCGCGGCCGCCCGCCTCGACGTAGACGCCGACGGCATACGCTCCGAGGAACACGCCGCGCGGCTCGACACCGACGCCGCTCGAGAACAGCTCCGCGCTCAGCCGGCCGGTGCCGCCGAAGCCGGTGTCGCTCTCGCCGAACGCGGTGCTACCGATGTACTCGCCGCGAGCGGTCGCCCACGTGCGCCACCAGCTTCCACCCGCGAGCGAGTAGCCGGCCTCGAGGTAGGCGCCGCCGAAGGCGATGCCCTCGCTGCTGCCCATCATCGCGGGATCCGACGGCGTCGCCATCAGCGACCCGAACACGCCGATCCCGATATCGATCGGCGTTGGCTTCGGGCTGAGCGATGCCCAGTGGATGCCAACCGCCGCCGAGATTCCCTTCGCGTAGCCCTGGTCGGTGTTGATGCCGTTGGTGCCGATGTCGATCTTGAGCGGCATCATGAACCGCGGCCCTGGACGGCGGCGGTAGCGCACCGAGGCCGAGCCGGTCGGCTGCACGTCCGCGCCAGCGCCGGTGCGGTGATCGCGGACCTCGGCCTCGGCAACAGAGGTGTCGAGAGCGGCGGCGGCGATCAGGGAAAGACACAGGACATGCGCGAGCTTGGACATGGGATTCTCTTTCGGGGCGGGTTGGTTGCTGTCCACGAGACGCGCCACGCCGGAGGACCGGGAACTTTATTTGTGGGAAGAAGTGGGCATGGACCGACTCCTCGCGGTGATGGGCGCTCGCCGCCATGTCCTGTACAAGCTCCCCGCGGACTGGATCCTGATGAGCTCGATGAGCGGACCGCTCGACGTGTGGTTCGACGATCTCGTCGTCGACACGTCTCCCGTCGCCTGTCCGTGACGGAGCTCGACGCGATCGCGCAGCTCGCCGGTGCGCGCACGGCGCGGCGCATGGAGAAGATCCAGTCGCTCTGGGGCGGCTATGGCGAGCTGCTTCGCGTGGCGCTCGAAGGCGGCCCTGTGCCGACCGCGATCGTGAAGTGGGCGAAGAGCCCTTCAGGCGCGGCGACCGTCTCGTCGACGAGAAAGTCCCGCTCGTACGACGTCGAGACCGCGTTCTATCGCACGATCGCTCCGCGCTGCGATCGCACGTGCCGGGTCGCCGCGCTGCTCGGGGCACGCGGAACCTCCGCGGACGGTGAATGGATCCTCGTGCTCGAGGATCTCGATGCCGCCGGCTTCGATCGTCGTGTCGACGAAGCGACGGGCCCCACGCTCGATGCCGCGCTCGCGTGGCTCGCCAGCTTTCACGCTCGGTTCCTCGGCGAGCGTCACGCAGAGCTGTGGTCGATCGGATCGTACTGGTGCCTCGACACGAGACGCGACGAGCTGCCCGCGATCGAGAACACCGCGCTCCGCGACGCGGCACCCCGCCTCGCCGAGCGCCTGCTCGCCGCGCGCTTTCAGACGCTCGTCCATGGCGATCCGAAGGAAGCGAACTTCTGCGTCACGCGCGATCGCACCGAGGTCGCCGCCGTCGACTTCCAGTACACCGGCACCGGCTGCGGGATGACCGACGTCGCGTACTTGCTCTACGGCCGCAGCGACGAGCCGACCGACGGAATCGACCGCGCGCGACTCGACACGTACTTCGGCCACCTCCGTCGCGAGCTCGAAGGACGCGACGTCGATCGCGTCGCGCTCGAGGCCGAGTGGCGCGCGCTGTACCCCGTCGCGCGCCTCGACTTCTGCCGGTTTCTCGCCGGCTGGCGGCCCGCGTCGTGGCGTCACGACATCACGGGCCAGCGGTTCGTGCGGACGAACCTGCGGTAGGCGGTCACGGAGCGGAGAAGGTCCGCGCCCCTGCCGTGTTATGCCCGGCGCATGAAGCTCGACGCTCTCGTCGCCGGCCTCGTCCTCGTCACCGCGTGTAGCGGAGGTCAGGGCCCCTCGACCACCGCACCGACGGCGCCCCCCGAGCCGGTCGCGACGCCCAGCAACCCGTCGTCGACGCCGGCCCCGCCCGTTGATCCGCACGCGGCGGCGCGGGCCGCGTACTCGAATCCCGGCGGCATGTGGATGCCGCGGCAGATGACGCTACCCGGCCATGCCGAGGCGTTCGCCAGGCTCGGTGTCCAGATCGATCCGAAGACGCTCGCAGATCCGCTCGCGTCACCGCTCGGCGCGATCGTGCGGCTCAACAGCTGCTCGGCGTCGTTCGTCTCGCCCGATGGCCTCGTCGTCACGAACCACCACTGCGTCCAGGGTGCGCTCCAGATCAACTCGACGCCGGAGGAGAACCTCGTCGAGAACGGCTTCCTCGCGAAGACCCGCGCCGAGGAGCGCTCCGCGGGTCCCGCCGAGCGCGTGTACGTCGCGCAGGCGTTCACCGACGTGACCGACCTTGTTCGCGCGGGCCTCGACAAGATCGCCGATCCGGTCGCGCGCAAGACGGAGTCCGAGAAGCGCACCAAGGCGCGGATCGCCTCGTGCGAGAAAGGTCACGCGAGCATCCGCTGCAACATCGCCACGTACTTTCGCGGCGGCATGTACATCCTGATCGAGGAGCTCGAGATCCGCGACGTGCGGCTCGTCTATGTGCCGCCCCGCTCGGTCGGCAACTACGGCGGCGAGATCGACAACTGGCGCTGGCCGCGCCACACCGGCGACTTCGCGTTCTTTCGCGCGTACGTCGGGCCGGACGGCAAGCCCGCCGATCACGCGGCAGCCAACGTCCCGTACAAGCCCGCGCACGTGCTGAAGGTCTCGGATCAGGGCCTCACCCCGAGCGACTTCGTGATGATCACCGGCTTCCCGGGCCGCACGACGCGCACCAAGACGGCGGCCGAGGTGAAGCACGATGTCGAGTGGTACTACCCGTACTACGTCGAGCTCGCGAAGCAGCGCTACGCGATCGTCGAAGCGAACCTGACGGCGCCGGGCGAGACCGCGATCAAGGCCGGCGTGATGAAGCAGCGCGTCCAGAACGGTCTCGAGAAGATCAGCGGCGTGCTGAAGGGTCTGACCTCGGGCGATCTCTTGCAGCGCAAGGCCACGCTCGATCAGCAGGCGAAGGCGTGGGCCGCACAGCCCGGACGCGAGGCACACAAGGCCGCGATCGAGAAGCTCGAGTCGATCGTCCTCGACGAGCAGCGCACGGCGCGCGCCGACTTCGATCGCGTCACCTCGTTCACCGGCTCGTCCCTCCTCGCCTCCGCGATCGAGGTCACGCGGTGGGCCGACGAGCGCAGCAGGCCCGACGCCGAGCGCAAGCCGGGCTATCAGCAGCGCGACCTGCGGCCGGCAACGGCAGCTCAGAAGCAGCTGACGAAGCAGTACGACCCGACGCTCGACCGCGCCCTGTTCCGACTCGCGCTCGTGCGCGCGCTCCAGCTCCCCGAGCAGAACCGCCCGTGGCTGGCGCTCCTCCTCGGGGTCAAGAAGGTCGACGAGGCCGCGATCGACAAGACCCTCGAGACCTGGTTCAAGGCGACGAAGCTCACCGACGAGAAGCTCCGCCTCGATCTCCTCGAGAACGGCACCAAGGCCAAGCTCGCCGCGTCCACCGATCCGTTCCTGCGCGCGGCGCAGCGCGTGTGGAAGATCTACAAGGCCGAGGAGAAGCGCACCGACGCACGCACCGGCGAGCTGATGCTCGTCGCGCCGATCTACGCCGATGCGATGCGCGAGGTGCTCGGCGGCCTGCTCGCGCCCGACGCGAACTCCACGCTCCGCATCACGTACGGCACGGTGAAGGCCTTCAAGCCTGGCGATTCACCGTTCACGGGCGCCTCCGGCATCCTGCGCAAGAACACCGGCACGAAGCCGTTCGATGCACCGCGCGCGATGCTCGGCGCGATCCAGACCCGGCAGTTCGGGACGTACGCGGGTTCCGACGGCGACCTCCCCGTGAACTTTCTCAGCGACCTCGACACCACGGGTGGCAACTCCGGCTCCGCCGTCCTCAACGGCAAGGGCGAGCTCGTCGGTCTCAACTTCGACAGCACGATCGAGGGGGTCGCCTCCGACGTGGTGTTCGACAGCGCCACCACTCGCAAGATCCACGTCGACGTGCGCTACGTCCTGTGGATGATGGACAAGATCGACGGCGCGGATCATCTCCTCACGGAGATGGGCATCGCGCCACGCCTCTGACGACGGTCAACGCACGGGCGCGCCTGCCGTGCAGGTCGCAAGATCCGCGCGCTCGACATGGGGATGGATCTCCCCGACGCCGAGCTCCACGCGCACGCGCTGATCGGCCACCGTCACGCTCGGATCGCCGATCGCAGGTCCGTCGTAGAGGATCACGGCTCCGGCCTTGAACCGACCGACGCGGTGGATCTTGGTGGCCGTGTCGACATAGATCGGCACGTCGTGCGGGCAGTGCGCGCGGCGCCGGCCGATCCCCGAGGTTCCGACGCCGAAGCCGCCACCCCCGAGTCCGGGAACCTTGATCGCGTGCTCGGTCGGCACCCAGCCCGTGATCCGGTTGCGATCGGAGATCTCGATCCGAGCGAACCTCCCCGTGCGCTCGAGCACGCGCGCACGGAGTGACGTCGCAGCCTCTGGCTGAAGCGTCACGATCGAAGCACCGCCGGGGGACTTCGCGAACGGCGTGCTCGTTCCGGGTGCAAAGGCGATCCACTCCTCCTTGATCGAGCCCTCGCCATCGTCGTCATCGTCATCGGCGTCGGTCTCCGAGGCGATCGCGAACGTGACCGCGGTGCAGGGGAGCGTCGCCACGAACACCTTGGGGCTCACACCGTCGGGCAAAGGAACGCCGGCGTCGAGGACGCCCTCCCTGCCTTGCCGAGCGAACGCGGTGCGGACCTCCAGCCAGCCGTCGTGGAGATCGGAGCTGCGCGTGCGCAGTGCGAAGCTCGGGAGCCTGAGGTCGCTGACCAGCTCGAGCTGCTCGGTCTCGAGATGAACCTGGGCGCGCTTCCCTTCGAGCACCACGTCGAACCGGGTGAGCTTGTCGCTGATCGTGGCGAACGAGATCCCGCCGGCCAGGAGCGTCGCCGGATCCGCCGTCTCGATGTTCGCGTCGCGGATCTCGCAGCGCTCGGGCGGCGCGACCGCCGTCGGCGCGCTCACAGGGGTCCAGCACCCCAGGAGCACGAGCGGACCGAGTCGCCACACGGCGCGTGATTATCACATGGCAACGGCCCCGCTCGTCGCCGCCATCGAATTGTCATATAGCCGTTGCTCCTGCGTCGCGTGCGTCACGCACTCTGCGCGGGCACCCATGCATCGCCTCTCCCTCGTGTTGATCCTCGCGAGCAGTGTCGCGTCCGCGCAACCTGCGCCCCCGAACGCGCCACCGCCTCCTGCCGCAGAGACGCCGCCGGGCGATCCGCCGGCCCCGGTAGATCCGGTCCCCACGCCGCCGCCCCCACCGCCCATCCCGCCGATCGTCGAGCCGCCCCTGCCTCGGGCCGCCATGCAACCAAATGATATTGTGGCCGAAACGTCGCCGAAGCCGGCGCCTTGGTACGAGAAGATCAAGTTTCGCGGCTACACCCAGTTCCGCTACAACCGGCTGCCGAGCCTCGACAGCAACCCGCTGCTGGTGAACCGGCAAGGCGATCGCACGATCGGCGAGGGCAACGGGATCAGTATCCGGCGCGCGCGCTTGATCATCTCCGGTGATGTCCACGACCACGTCTCGATCTATCTCCAGCCCGACTTCGCGTCGTCGATCGGCGATCAAGGCGGCGTCGCGATCCTGCGCGACTGGTACGCCGATGTGTTCCTCGACAAGCAGAAGCAGTTCCGGTTGCGGCTCGGGCAATCCAAGGTGCCCTACGGCTTCGAGAATTTGCAGTCGAGCCAGAACCGCCTGGCACTCGATCGCAACGATGCACTCAACAGTGCGGTGCGTGACGAGCGCGATATGGGCGCGTTCTTCTACTGGAGCCCACCCACATACCGCAAGACCTTCAAGCATCTCGTCGACAGCGGCCTCAAGGGCTCGGGCGACTACGGCATTGTCGGGGTCGGCGTCTACAACGGGCAGACAGCAAACCAGCCGGCGCTCGCGGACTCGCTACACGTGATCGGGCGCGTCTCGGTCCCGTTCAAGCTCGGCGAGCAGTTCATCGAGGTCGGCGGTGGCGGGTACTACGGCAAGTACAACGTCACGGTCACCGACCGCACGGATCTCGACTACGTGGTGCCGAACGACGATCCGGCGATCACAGACGCACGCGCGTTCGGGACGGTCGTCGTCTATCCTCAGCCGATCGGCTTCATGGGCGAGTACACCGCCGGACGCGGACCGATGCAGGGCCGCGGGACGCCCGCCAACATCGGCAGTCGCTGGCTCCACGGCGGGTACGCGCAGGTCATGGTCAAGGTCGACGACCTGCTCGGCATGGTGGCCGTGATCCCGTTCGTACGCGGTACCTACTACGACGGTGGCAAGAAGTTCTTCGTGAACGCGCCGCACTACCTCGTCAAGGAGCTCGAGGTAGGCGTCGAGCTACAGATCGTCAAGGCGCTCGAGGTCGTGCTCGCGTACGACATCACGAGCCGGACCTCCGACAGCTACCCCTACGAACAGCAGGCAGGCCAGATCACCCGCATCCAGGTCCAGGTCAACTACTGAAGCGAGCGCGGCGAACGGTGGTGAGGGCTCCGATCCCTCCAGATGCAGCTGGATTTCTTACCGGTTGATTCTGTCACTTCGATATTTGTGGAGTTGATGTGTAGATTTTGGGCAGTGAACAGGAATACAGGTAGCACTGGGACTGTCCCCGGTCCTCTCTCGTGATCCGTCTCCTCCTCCAGATCGCTTTCTCCCTGTTCCTGGTGATCTCGCCGTTCACCAAGGGAGCCATCGAGCTCACCTTGCGGATGAGCTCGACCCAGAGCGAGGAGACGCACGAGAAGGCCGAGACCAAGATCGAGTCGAGCGTGACCAAGAAGGTCGCGCCACCACCCGGACCTGTCCGCCAGATCACCGTCAGCCCTCGCCCCGTCGAGCTGCCGACCTTGCTCGCCGCACCCTCCGCGGCACCATCGCTTCATCCGGCCAAGTACTCCGAACGTCGATTGATATGAGTTTGCAGGCGCACGTCGTCGTCGTCGTCGCCCTGTAATTCGTAACTCGATGTGAGCCGTGCACGCGTGTCGTGTGCCGCGTGAGGAGTACGCGTGTGTGGAAAAAGCTGAAGTTCTTTCTCAGCCCGTTTGACGGGCGGTACGAGGATCTGCGCAAGGGCAATCCCGTCCTCAACGTCATGCGGGACTTCATGGCCGGACTGGTGGTCGCGATGGTCGCGATTCCACTCGCCATGGGCTTCGCGATGGCATCGGGACTTCGTCCCGAGCAAGGCATCGTCGGTGGCGCACTCGCCGGTGTCGTGGGTGCGCTCTGGGGTGGCTCGAAGTACCAGGTCTACGGACCGACCGCCGCGTTCATCCCGGTGATCGGCGGTGTCATGCTGAAGTACGACCACGGCTTCCTGGTCCTGGTCGCGCTGCTCTCCGGCGCCGTGATCCTGATCATGGCGTTCGCGGGTGCTGGCAAGATCGTCAAGCAGGTCCCGCACTCGATCATCGTCGGGTTCACCATCGGCATCGCCTTCACGATCGCCGTCTCGCAGATCGGCGAGCTGCTCGGCCTCGAGTCGGCGATCGGCTACGGCTTCTTCGAAAAGATCGAGGGCGTCAGCCGCCACATCGACGAGTTCAACGTATGGGCGCTCGTGCTCGCGCTCGGCACGTTCTTCTTCACGAAACGAGTTCTCAAGATCACCGTGTTCATCCCGGCTCCGCTACTGGCCCTGGGCATCGGTGCGCTGCTCGCGAACACGCTCCTCTCCGGCCAGAACCTGACGCTGATCGGTGAGAAGTATGGCTCGATCCCGGCGCAGTCGTGGACGTTCACGCCGCCGGGCGACTACCTGCGCGCAGAGTACGCGGGCGACCTCGCGTACTTCGTGGTCGCGGTGGTGTTCGTCGCCGCGATCGAGAGCCTCCTCTGCTCGCGCATGGCCGATCGCCTCGCGAACAACAAGGGCACACCGTACAACCCGAACAAGGAGCTGTTCGGACAGTCGCTCGTGTTGGCGATCATCCCGCTGTTCAACGGCTTCCCGCACACCGGCGCGCTCGCGCGCACGGCGACGAACATCAAGCTCGGCGCGATCTCTCCACTCGCCGGCATCTTCAAGTGCATCTTGAAGCTGCTGATCGCGTACTACCTGTCGCGCTACCTTGAGCTGGTTCCGACGGCGTGCATCGCAGGCATCCTGCTGTTCGTCGCGTCCAACATGGTCAAGCCGTCCGAGGTGACCGAGGTCCTCCACATGGGCCGCGGCCACACGGCGCTGATGATCTACACGGCCGTGATGGTGATCGGCACCGACTTCCTCACCGGCGTGCTCAGCGCCCTCGTGATCTTCGGCGTCTGGAAGATCGTCGAGGCGCTCGGTGTTCCCGTCGCGCAGCCCGCGGTCGAGCACAACGCCGTCCGCCAGCACGCCCCCCGCGTGATGCGTGCCGTATTGCACAAGGACAAGGCGGGAGCGCGCCGGCCGGCGCACGTGATCCCGATCTCGAGCGAGCGCCAGAAGTGGATCTCGAACCTGCGGGCGCGAGCGCGGCTCTCCCCGTCGGCGTACGTCCATGACAAGGCCTCCGTGATCGGCGACGTCGTGCTCGGCGATCACGTCAACGTCGCCGCCTCCGCGTCGGTCCGCGCCGACGAGGGCTCGCCGTTCTTCATCGGCTCGTCGTCGAACATCCAGGATGGCGTGGTGATCCACGCGCTCAAGGATCGCTACGTCAACGTCGGCGGCGAGGAGTGGGCCGTCTACGTCGGACGCGACGTGTCGATGGCACACGACGCGCTCATCCACGGTCCCTGCTACATCGGCGATGGAACGTTCGTTGGCTTCAAGGCAGTCGTCCACGACTCTGTCGTCGGCGAGCGCTGCTTCATCGGCATCGGTGCCGTCGTCGTCGGCGTCGAGATCCCCGACGGCAAGTTCGTGCCGCACGGGATGATCATCGACTCGGCGGCGAAGGTGAAGGACCTGCCGCCAGCGAGCGAGGCGCACATGCACTTCAACGACGACGTCGTCGAGGTCAACCGCGGGCTCGCCGCCGCGTACCACCACACGCACTCGAACGGTCACTCCAACGGCCACTCGAACGGTCACTCCAAACCCAAGGTGTCGCGCACTGGCGTGACCCGCGAAGCCGGCTGGGATGCTCCCTCCGGTATCGACCACGATCGCTTCTAAGGAGAACCCGATGCTGCTACTCGGAATGCTCGTCGGCGCCGCCGCCTTCTGTGTCTACCTCCTCGCCCGCTGCGGCTTTCGCGTCGCGCAGGGCCACGTCGGTGTCCTGACCACGTTCGGTGCCGCCAAGAAGGACGGCAAGGAGCTCGTCAACTATCCGCCCGGTCTCCACTTCAAGTGGCCGTGGCAACGCCTCCATCACGTCGCGATGATGGAGCAGAGCCTCGAGCTGTCTGGCGAGGAAGGCGGACGCACCGCAATGACCTACGACGGAACGATTCTCCGCTTCGACTCGATCCTGCGCTTCCAGCCGGTGCCCAAGGAGCTCGAGCACTTCCTGTTCGATCTCAAGAGCCCGCACGAGCACGTGACCGGTCTGTTCACGTCGCTGCTCCGCAACGAGATCGCGAACTTCAAGCCCGAGGGCGAGACGAAGGACGAGACCGGCGGCGCCTATGCCGTGATCCGTCGCCAGCGCGCTCGCCTCAACCAGCGGATCGAGGAGTTCTGCCGGACCCAGATCGGCCGCCGCTATGGCGTTCAGTTCAACGCTGTCGACCTCACCGACATCCTGCCACCCGACGAGCTCGCGGATGCGCTCAACGCGATGATCAACGCTCAGACCGAGGCCGAGAGCATGTATGCGCATGCCGAGGCCGAGACCCAGCACCGGGTCGTCGCGGCCGAGAGCGGCGTCGAGATCGCCAAGGCCAAAGGCGTCGCCGTCGAGCGCGAGATCCTGAAGCTCGGTTCGTTCCTCGAGGAGCTCGAGAAGGGCGGCACGCTCGACGACTACGTCGGACGCCGCCGAGCGGAAGTCATCTCCCAGTCCAAGACCCTCTACATGCGGAGTGCATCGTGAGCGACAACAACCTGTTCGTGTTCGGTATCCTCCTCGGCATCGGCGTGATCCCGCTGGTGTCGCTCCTCAGCCGGCTGTTTCGCGTCGAGGTCGAGGACGGCGAGTCCGTCCTCATCACGCGGTTCGGCAAGCTTGTCGATACGCTGAACCGCCCGGGCTGGCACTGGCTGTTCGACCGGGCCATGCCGTGGACGAAGACCTACCGGGTGTCGCTGCGCAGCGACTTTCGCGACTTCGCGAACATCTGCATCAACGACGCACGCGGCACGACCGTCGTCGTCGACGTGTGGCTCGAGTTCCGCATCGTCGATCCGGCCAAGGCTACGTTCGAGATCGCCGACTGGAATCACGCGGTCAAGACCCTGGTCTCGCACGCGGTGATCTCGATCCTCGGCAATCGCGAGTTCAAGCACATCCTCGCGGACCGCACCGAGCTCGGCGAGATGCTGCGCAAGGACATCGGCGACGAGACCGCACGCTGGGGCATCAAGGTCGAGCTCGCGTTCATCAAGAACATCAGCCTGCTCCCCGAGGTCTCGCAGCAGCTGTTCCACGCCGTCGCAGCGCGGCTCGAGCGCGCCAAGGCCGACATCGAGGAGCACGGCCGCCAGCGCGTCACGCTCCTGCACGCGGACACCAGTGCGCGAATCGCGGAGCTCGTCGGCGAGTCGAAGGGTCAGTACCCGGCGGCCGTCGGTCGTGCGTACGCGGCGCTCAAGCTCAAGCCGGCCGTGTTCAAGTCGTACACCGAGCTGTACGAGCTCTCGATGCTGCGCCCGGGACAGACGGTCGCGTTCAAGGACTTCGAGAACGGTGACATGCGCGCGGTCGAGGCGGCGATGTTGCCAGGAGCGAGCGCGTAGTCGATGCGCGGCGCGTTGCCGCTCTAGACAGCGGGCACCGGCGGCGGGTCGATCCCGACCGCGAAGCCGACGCGCGCACCACCGCCGGGTCGCTCGGAGATCCACGCGCCGCCGCCGTGTGCGACGGCGATCCGCGACACCAGCGCGAGACCGAGGCCGAGGCCACCGCCGCTCGACGGCACGAACGCGCGAAACGCGTCTGCGCGACGATCGGGCGCGACGCCGGGGCCTGCATCGTCGACCTCGATCACGACCTGGGCGGCGCGCTGGACGATACGCACCGCGACCGCGCCGTTGCCGTGCACGCGCGCATTCTCGATCAGGTTCGCGACCGCGCGCCGTACGAGCGTCGGATCGACCTTCGCTTTGACGTCTCCGATCGCCTCGATCGCGTCTGGATCGACGCCCGCAGACGTCGCGACATCGGTGACGAGCTCGCCGAGATCGAGCTCGCGCAGATCGAGGCTCCCGAACTCGAGACGCGACGACGCCAGGAGCCGGCCGACGAGATCGTCGAGGAGGAGGACCTCCTTCTCGAGCTCGGCGAGCGCCTTGACGTCCTTGGTGTCGCGCGCCGTCTCGATCAGGACGCGCATGTGGCCGAGCGGCGTGCGCAGCTCGTGCGAGACCGCAGCGAGGAGCTGGCGCTGATCGGAGAGCTGGCGCTGGATCTTCTCGGCCATGTCGTTGATCGCGGTCGCGAGGAGCCGGACCTCGCCGCCGTGCTGGCGAGGATCGATCCGTGTCTCGAGCTTGCCGTCGCCGATGTCCCGCGCGGCCCGCACCGCGAGCAGTAGCGGGCGCGTCATCCGCCACGCGACCGCGCCCGAGATCATCGAGAGGGCGAACGCCGCGATCAGCATGTGCCACCACGGAGCGTGCGCCCACAGGTGAACACCGACCGCGATGCCGCCGGCGAACGCGAGCGAGAGCCAGCCGAACAGGCGGCGCCGCATCCGCGCCATCAACCACCAGGGCTGCCAGCTGCGCCCCGACCCCTTCCACATCTCGCGCTCGGCGCGGACTTCGTGCCATCGCTTGTGTCGATGTCCGCGGCGCGTGTGATGGCCACCCACGCGCCGCGCCGTATCCGTGCTGGACTCCCCGGGGAGCAGCGTCACGATCTCGCAGCTTCCCAGCCGGACGGAGCCTGTCACGCGAATGATCGGTCGCGTCAGGTCGGCGAGCAGCGGCGCCAGCGGCTCGGCGTGCTCGACCGAGGCCATGAAGGTACTGACGTTGACGTCGACGCCGATATGCGGCGGAACGATGATCTCGACACTGCCAAGATTGCACGCGACGTCGATCGTCGAGACGCCCGGGAGGAGGACCGCCTGGCGCAGGTCGAGCTCGGCGCTGCCCATGTGGACGCTGACACCGAGGTGTCGCGGGACCTTCCACTGCCCGCGACGCTCGACGCTCGAGAACGTGGCGCTCATCTGATCGACCGAGTCGTCATCGCCGTCGGTCATGACTCGTCCGCCGCGCGCGAGAGGACGTAACCGACACCGCGCACGGTGCGAATCTTCGTCGGCGGATCGTCGCCGAGCTTCTTGCGCAGCCGCGAGATGTGCACGTCGACAGCGCGCTCGCCGACCGAGACATCGCCACGACCGGCGAGCTCGAGCAGCGCGCCACGCGGCACGACGCGACCCGCGCGCCGGAGCAGCGCGATCAGCAGATCGATCTCGAGGCCCGTCAACTCGACGGGCTTGCCGTCGACCCACGCCTCGCGGGCGCCGGTGTCGACGGTGATCCCTGCCGACGACAGCTTCTCGCTGACTGACTCGGGCTGCGCGCGGCGCATCACGGCGCGCAACCGGGCGAGCAGCTCGCGCGGTGAGAACGGCTTGGCGACGTAGTCGTCGGCGCCGAGCTCGAGCCCGACGACGCGATCGGCCTCGTCGCCGCGCGCCGTGAGCATGATGACCGGCACGCGGTGACCCGCATCGCGGACCTTTCGAAGCACCGCCAGGCCGTCCATGCCCGGCATCATCACGTCGAGGAACACGGCGTCGAAGCCGCCGGTCGCGAGCGCGCCGAGGCCCGCCTGACCACCGCCGGCGTGGACGAGCGTCACGCCCTGCGGGGTCAGGTAGCCCTCGAGGAGCTCCGCGAGGCGGGCGTCGTCGTCGATGAGGAGGACCCGCACGGCGGCATCATCTCAGCGGTAGGGGCCACGGCGCCACCAACCACCGCCATTGCTGTCGAGCAGGTCGGCGACCTGGGCACGCTGGCGGTCGTCGAGCACGGCGTGGATGTTGCGGAGCGCGTCGATCATCGCCGCCCGCGCCTCGACGGTGGTCGCGTCGACGCGGCCGAGCACCGCGCCGAGCGCTGCATCGTCGAGGACCGCTCCGCGGACCGCCGCGGACAGGTCGCCACGCGCGTCCTTCAGGTTGCGCTTCGCGCCGTGCACGCGCTCCTGGAGCTTCTCGACCTCCGAGATGATCGCGCGCTCCTGCGCGGGGCTCGCGTCGATCCGGTCGAGGGCAGCGTGCATCATCCAGCTCCGGCGACCGTGCCTGTGGTGCCGGTGCCAGCGACCGCGACCACCGCCGTGCCAACCGTGGCCACCACCGTGGCAGTGACGCGCGCGGCGCATCGCGACCATTCCGAGAACGCCGAGTCCAATTGCGAGACAGATCATGTGAGGTGTCCTTTCACCAGATCAGGATGGGCGTCGTGTGTTTCGCGACCGGCCGCGACTGCATGAAGAAACATTGCAGCCCTGTCCGGCGTCCGGCCGTCTGCCGGCCACCCGTCCAGCCCGCGGCCACGAGCACCGCCAAGTAGCCGTCACTGCTGGCCCCGGTCGCTGGCCCGCCGCGTGCTCGTGCCGTCGTCGTGATCTCTCGCGTCAAGACCTTCACGCTGGACGGAATCGACGCCGTCATGATCGACGTCGAGTGCGAGATCTCGCGCGGCCTGCCCGGCTACTCCGTCGTCGGCCTCGCCGCGCCCTCGGTCAAGGAGGGCGCCGTCCGGATCAAGAGCGCGCTCAATGCAGTCGGCGACGAGATGCCGCTCAAGAAGGTGACGGTCAACCTCGCCCCGGCCGACGTTCGTAAGCCGGGCTGTGCGCTCGATCTCCCGATCGCGATCGCGGTTCTGATCGCGAACAAGCTCCCGAGCATCGCGCTCGACGGCCTCGTGATCCTCGGCGAGCTCGGTCTCGACGGTGCGGTCCGTCCCGTTCACGGCGTGCTCGCAGCAACGATGCTCGCGCGCGAGCGCGGGATGCGCGGAGTCCTTGTCCCCGAGGGGTGCACCGACGAGGCTCGGCTCGTCGAAGGAGTGGAGGTTTATGGCGTGCGCCACCTCAGCGAGGTGCTCGACGCCATGCACGGGCGCTCACCGCTTCCGCGCCCATCGGCGAACGCGTCACGGCCTCTATACCGATCGCTGGTCGATATGTCCGAGGTGCGCGGCCAGCACCACGCACGCGGTGCGGTGGAGCTCGCCGTCGCGGGCGGGCACAACCTGCTGCTCTCCGGTCCCCCGGGCACCGGCAAGACCATGCTCGCGCGACGGATCCCGACGATTCTCCCGCCACTCACGAGCGACGAGGCACTCGAGACCACCAAGATCTACTCGGCCCTCGGTCTCGCCGGCGGTCTGATCGCTCACCGTCCCTTTCGCGCCCCGCACCACACCATCTCGACCTCAGCACTCCTCGGCGGCGGAGCGATTCCTCATCCCGGCGAGATCTCGCTCGCGCACAACGGCGTGCTGTTTCTCGACGAAATGCCGGAATTCCAGCGCGGCGCGATCGAAGCGCTGCGCCAGCCCCTCGAAGACCGTGCCGTCACGATCGGTCGCGTACGCGGAACGCTCAAGCTCCCGGCATCGTTCCTGATGGTGGCGTCGGCCAACCCGTGCCCCTGCGGCTGGCACGAGTCGAAGGTCCGCGAGTGCACGTGCAGTCGCGGAGCGATCGAGCGCTACAAGCTCCGGCTCTCGAGCCCGCTGCTCGATCGAATCGATCTCCAGGTCTACGTCCAGCCGGTCCCGCTCCACGAGCTTCGCGATGCCGAGCCAGGTGAGAGCTCTGCCTCGATCCGCGAGCGCGTCGTTGCTGCGCGAGATCGCCAGCAGAAGCGCCTCGCCAGGTGGGGACTCCGATGCAATGCGGAGATGACCAATGCGGTCCTCCGAGCGACGTGCAAGCTGGATGCGTCGGCCGAACGCGAGCTCGTGCGCCTCGTCGAGCAGCGGCGCACCTACACGGCGCGCTCCGTGGACCGATTGATCAAGGTGGCGCGCACCGTCGCAGACCTGCTCGGTCAGGACGCAATCGATAGTGGCGCGCTGACCGAGGCCGCGAGCTATCGCGACGTCGATCCGACGGCCGACTTCATGCCCGCGACCGGCTCCTACGTCTCCACGTTAGCGGACGTCCCGGACTCCGATGCGGGACTGGACGCCCTCCCACTCGAAGAGATTCCCGCGGGATCGGCCTTCGACGCTCCGCCACCGATCGGCACCCCACCTTTCATCGCACACGACACCTCCTCGAAGTCTGCTTCACCCCTGGGACCCCTATGACCCCGCTTGCTCACGAGATCTACCGCCAGCTCCTCCGTCACCTCCGCGCCAACAAGCACTCGATCACGTACGCGGAGCTCGCTGCCGCCGTCAGCAAGAAGCTGACGACCCACCAGCGCAGCCCCACGTTCCATGCCGCGCTCGGCGAGCTGACCTCGGCGTGCCGGGCTGCGGCGCTGCCCTGCCTCCCGGCGATCGTGTGGAGCGCCGCCGCTCATCGACCGAGCTCGGGCTACTACTCGATCGCACACCCCCGCGCTCGGACCGAGAAGTCGCAGCTCGAGGCCTGGGAGCGCGAGCACGCGAGCGTCGTGCGCGACGTCGCCCGATTCCCTCCGACGCTGTGAGCCGGTCTGCGATTCCCGTCTGCGCTCTGCCCGAGGCTGAACTGAGCCGCGACAGGGTCTTGAGACCCTTGCCGATCTTCGGCCCGGATGGCGATGAATGTCGGGCCACGAAGACCGTCACAGTTCCGCCCGAGCGGGCACGAAACCAAGCCTCTTGCTTGGCGGGTGGGTCCGTGGCATCGAAGCGCGATGGTGACGGCACGTAGCCTCTTGTCTCTCTCGGTCGTCCTCGCGATGGCGGCGGGTTCGGCGTTCGCGCAGATCCCCACGGGCGGCGCTCCGGCACCGGCCCCCGCACCGCCGCGGCCCGGCGTGGCTCCGCTCGTCGGAGCGACGGAGGTCATCAAGCTGACCACGCCGGCCGGCTTCATCGATGACATCGTGGCCACCGAGGAGGGTCGGATCGCGTACGTCGTCACCGAGCTCGGTACCAAGACCGAGCTCCACGTCTACACGCACCTGACCAAGAAGGAGGAGGTCGTCGACCTCACCGCCGTGACGCTGCACCCGATCGCACTCGCGCTGGTCGGTCAGCGCGCGTTCGTGGTCGGAGCGACGGACAACGGCAACCAGATCGCCGCGCTCGTCGAGCTGCGTCCGGTGGGCAAGAAGCCCGCGGGCGCGATCGTCTACAAGATCGGTCCCGCGAACGCGATCACGCTGATCAATCGCGACGGCAAGCAGCGCGTCGCGCTCCACAAGGCGACGACCAGCAACGGCGGCACTCGGCACGACGTCGAGGTCGTCGCGATCGAGACCGGCAAGCGCGTCGGAGCCGCGAAGTCGATCGAGCTCGACGGCAGCGACAAGAGCGTGAAGCTCGACTTCAAGGTCAACCACTGGAGCGACGGCATGACCCGCGCACACGGCATCAAGGCCGGTGAGTGGGATCGCAAGGAAGACCAGCGCGCGCCCGACGTCGAGGCGACGTATGACGTGATCACCGGCAAGTTCTCCGACAAGAAGAAGATCGAGGATCTGTTCGAGCAGCGCCGTCGGTTCCAGGCGCTGACCGAGGGCGGCAAGCGCCTCGACTTCGTGCGCCTCGACATCAAGGGCCTCGAGCTGTGGCGCGGCGGCAAGGCCAAGCCGCTCGAGCTCGATCAACCCCTGACAAACTACGACACCAAGTCGATGCAGGGCATCGTCAACACCGACGGCTCCGCGTGGGTGATCCTCAAGATGGATCCGGTCAACGCCGACGCGGTTGCGCGCAAGAAGGCGGACCCCGAGTACCTCGACGTCTTCCGCGTCACCGCCGACGGCAAGGGCACGCGCAAGGCGCGCGTGTATGCCGCGGGCGCGCGCTACCGGTTCGGCGTCGTCGGCGACAGGTTCTGGCTGATCGAGCGCAACAACGGCTTCGAGCGCGGTGGCAAGAGCCTCGCGCTCTACGCGATCCAGTAGCTCGCGTCGGCCAGCCGGGATCGCGCGTTCCCGCGGGAACGCCGACGGACCAGGACGCAGAGGCGGAATCAGAGGGGGCTGGTTCCAACGGGCTTCGCCCCGGGCTGAAATCGCCCGGACCCGTTTGGGGCTCGGCGCCAGCTACGTGGCAGCGGGGATCGAGAACCCGACGGCGCGCTTGCCGGGGTTCAGTGCGACCGCGAGCTCGGCCGCGATCTTCGCGTCGTGGATCGCGAGGGCGCGGTTCGCCTTGATCGAATCGCCACCCGTGACCTCGGCGAGCTTCGCGAGCAGGAACGGCGTCAGCTTCTTGCCCGTGATCTTCGCGCGGGCCGCTTCGGCCACGGCCGTCTCGATCGCGCTGGCGATCGTGCCTGGTTCGAGCGCGGCCCCCTCGGGGATCGGATTCGCGACCAGGATGCCGCGACCGCCGAGCTCCCAGTGCGCCTTGACGACCGCCGCGAGGTCGGTCGCGTTGTCGACGTGGTGCTCGAGCGCGAGGCCCGAGGTGCGCGTGTAGAACGCGGGCAGCTCGCTGGTCTGGTAGCCGATGACCAGCACGCCCAACGTCTCCAGCATCTCGAGCGTGCGGGCGAGATCGAGGATCGCCTTGGCACCTGCGGAGACGACCGCGATCGGCGTGGCCGCGAGCGTGAACAGATCGTGCGAGACGTCGCCGGTGTCGCCGCGGTGGACACCCCCGATGCCGCCGGTCGCGAACACACGGATGCCCGCGCGTGCGGCGAGCACGGCAGTCGCGCTGACCGTGGTGGCCGCGGAGGTGCCGCGCGCGAGGTGGACTGCGAGATCCGTGGCGCCGGCCTTGGCGAGCTTGGCGCCGTCGCGGGAAATCTGCTCGAGCGCCTCGGGCGCGAGACCGATGCAGGCCTTGCCCTCGACGATCGCGATCGTGGCGGGAACCGCCCCGCCCTTGCGGACGGTGTCCTCGAGCTCCTTCGCCACCGCGTGGTTGTCGGGCCACGGCAGGCCGTGCGCGACGAGCGTCGACTCGAGAGCGACGATCGGCGTGCCACGATCGCGGGCGGTCTCGACCTCGGGAGAGAACTGGAGCTGCATCCCGATGTTATCGGCGATCGCCGGGTGCAGCGCTACCTACCTGGTCAGACGGGCGGGAGTCGATACATCACGTCAGACCGCATCGCGTACTTGACGCCGGAGTGAACCGTGCAGCCCTCGTGAAGGAGCAGGTGCTGGAACACGAGCGCGGTGCCGGTCTTCGGGATTGCCTCGAGGCCGAAATCGAGGAACGCCGTGCGTCCGCCCTCGAAGTCGTCATTGAGGTAGACGATGAGCGTGAGCAGACTGCGCTCTTGCGAGGTTCGGACGTAGGCGCCGTCGTAGTGCGCCGCGAACTGCTGACCCGGCTGGTAGCGGTAACAGCGGAACCGCTCGTTCGCTCCGACCGCGTTCATGCCGCACAAGACCGGCGGGAGCGCACCCTGGATCCGCGCGAACAGCCGCGCCGCGAGCGGTACGTCGTCGAACATCACGCGCTCGTTGTTGCGGACGTCGGGCATCATCACGAAGCCACGCGGCGTCGACACCGGTGCAGCGGCGGGACCGAGCTGCTCGATGCGCTCGATCGCCTCGGCGCACTCGGCCGCACTCAGCACGTCGGGAATGGTCCAGACGAGCGGCGCGCTGTGATCGAGGCTGTCACCGTCGAGGTAAGGACGGTCGCGACCAGGAACCAAGACGTGCTCCATTCACTTAGTGTAACTGCGACACCAGCGAATGCAAGCGCTCGTTGATGTCCTAGTTGATAATGGGTCCCGGGCAGCCGTAGATGAAGTTCACGGCGCTGCTCGCCCCGCCCATGATCTGTGTGCAGTACGTGCCAAAGAAGGTGATCGTCATCGGGTTCGGGTGGTAGTCCCACCCGTTGCCGTGAGACGGCGAGCGCGGGACCGCGACGCCGTTGATCGTGACCGTGACGTTGTTCGGATCGGGCGGCGCACTCTGCAACTGGAAGCTGCACGTCGGCACGATGATGCCACCCGCGATCGCCTGGAGCGCCATGTCGAGCTCGGCGGCACTGGTCGCCTCGTAGTACTTCGTCGCGCCCGCCTTCGGCACTCCTCCGGCCACCGCCGCCTGGTTGAGGATGCCGCCACCCCCGAACATGCCGAACCCGAGCACGTACGTCTTGATGCCCGCGTTGAACAGCGCGGTCACCGCGGCGACCGTCTCGGCGTCGCTCGCCGTGTCGGGGTTTCCACCCGAGCAGTTCGGCAGACCGTCGGTCGCGAACAGCACGTAGCGTCCCGCCGGGTTCACGGGCGTGATCGAGTTGTAGTAGGTCAGCGCCGACGCGAGACCGACGTGCGCCGGCG
This sequence comes from Myxococcales bacterium, assembly GCA_031421915.1. Lineage (GTDB taxonomy): Bacteria > Myxococcota_A > Polyangia > Haliangiales > Haliangiaceae > JABFXX01. Next base: position 23,416 of record JANOPP010000671.1, read on the forward strand.
TGTTGCCGTTCGGCGATCGCGACGCGAAGTAGCTGTTGAAGCCCGGCGCGGCGCCGAGCCCGATGTTGACCTTGGGCGTCGCGGTCGCGGCGCAGTTGTCGTCACTCGGGAACTCGAGGAGCCCGAACTTGATCTGCTGCTGCTTCGACGTGACGACGTTCGTCAACGACGTGCGCATCGTCTGCCACTTCGACGTGAACACCGGCGGGAACGTCGCCGGGGGTGACGTCATCGATCCGGACCGATCGAGCACGACGAGGAGGTCGGGCGGATCGCCGAGGTTGACGACGCCGATGTTCTGCATCTGCGCACCACAGGACGCGGCATCGACCGGCGTCTCGTCGGCGTCGATCGTGCCGTTCGGCGCGTCGATGCTACCGGGCTCGTCGTCACCGCCGCTTCCAGGCGACTGCGGTGGTCCGCACGCCACCAGAAACATCGCGACCGCAGAGATCGTGCGCATGGGGTCCCTCCGACGAGGACTGGACACCGAAACCGAACAAACCTCAACGCCAAGTTGTGCAACCGCTTTGCGCAATTCGTGCAACGCGCCGCGCCCACAGTGCCTCCGCGAGCCACCACAGGGTCCCGAGCACCAGCCCTCCCGCTGCGATCGCAGCCACATACGCTCCCCAGACCGCGAACCGCGCGTAGGACAGCGCGAGGGTGAACGCGAACGATCCGGCCGCCGCGAGGGCACTGACGCCCGCGACCGCGACCTCCGTCGGCCTCCGCCACGTGATCGCGAACGCAGCCACGCCAAACCCGACGGCGACCAGCCCCTCGGGTCCGAGCTGGCCGTCGAGCATCTCGAGCACCATCGATCCCGCGAGCCCGACGGCGCTCACACGGATCAGCATGAACAGGCCGATACCGTGCGTGCGGAACGCATCGGGGTTCGAGGTCCCGGCGAGCGCGACGAATGCACCGACCAGATACGGCGGCCACACGAACGGGAACAGCACCATCGGAAACGCTTCGCCGTTGCTGCAGAACTTGAGCGACGGGAGGAACAGACACAGCACCAGGAGCCATCCCGACGGCAGCGTGAGCAAGCGATGTCGCCTGTGTGGTCGCGTCACGACAGTCCGCGACAGCGGAGTCACATCGGCGGACGGTACGAGCTCCTCGGGATCGATAGACGGCCGGAATCCCTCATCCATGGGCATATTCAGCGCAAGCCGCACGCCACGTCGGTCGATCACGCCACCCGGCACACCATGGCAGGCATATAGTCCCGCGCATGCGTCGCGCCCTGTTCGTGTCCATTCTCGGTGCCCTCGCTGCCTGTGGCGATGACGGCGGATCGTCGGGTCAGGTCGATGCGAGCACCGACGGCTCGACCGTCGATGGCTCGACGATCGACGCTGCGATCGACGCACCTGCCGGCGCCTTTACGTTGACGAGCCCGACGATCACGATGGGGATGCCGTTCCCGACGGTGCACATCTGTGACGGCGCGAACACGTCGCCCGCCCTGAACTGGACCAACCCGCCGACAGGAACGATGAGCTACGCGATCGTGTTCACGGACAACACGAACCCATTGATCCACTCGATCATCTACGACATTCCGGCCACGCTCACTGGCCTGCCGGCGAACATTACGAAGATGTACCTGCCTGGCAACGTGAATGGCGCGAAGCAGACGAGGGCGTACGACAACAATACGTACGGCTATCTCGGCCCGTGCCCGGCACCTGCCAACGCTGCTCACACGTACGAGTTCAAGCTCTATGCGATGAACGTCGCGACGCTGCCCGGCACGATGATGACCATCACACGACCGGACGCCCGCACGATCATCGAGGCGAACGACATCGCGATGGTTTCGCTCACCGCAACTGCCGATCGCTGATCACGGCGAACGATCTCACAGTCGCGAAGCTGTCCACAACGCTCACTCCTTAGCGATAGACCGCAATTCGCTTCCCAATCAGTGGATCTGCAAAGACGACAGTCAACGGCACCATGTGGATAGTGATCGGCATTGCGATGCGAACGTCATCGATCGCAATGACTAGGTCGACGGCGATGTCGTACATGCCATCGGGAGCATTCTCGATCGCAAGCGACAGATAGTCGGACATGGTATCGGCCCGCGGTTCGGTGACTAGACCCGTACCGATAAGTGTTTGCTCCGAGAGTGGCGTGAGGTGGCCTCCAACCTGCCCGGTCGGAATCAGCGTGGGCGAAGGAGTGACATTGATCCTGACGATCGCTGTCGGGTGATCGTCCTCTATCGATTTTAGCTCCAGGCTGCTCATGTTCAGGTCAGCGGCACTCGTGTTGATGGCGAGGAAGTAGCCTGAGATGGGACCAGCCACGGAGAACCGCCACTCGTTCGGGTAGGCGATGTCGAACGCGTGGACGCCAGGTGCATCCGTCATAGCATCCGCATCTACCGCGGCGTCGTTTCCAGCGGCGAGGCAATTGTTCTCGACGCAGACGTCAGTGCCGGAGCACGGTCGGAGGTCGTTCACGCCAATCGCCTGACACTGCTCGAGCGTCGTACAACAGACCGCAGGATTCGGCTTCGTGCAGGCACCCACGGCGATTGCAGCAGCAATCAGCCCTATCAACCCTATTGAGGCGTGCGACATGCTCTCGCATGCTACCAAGGACGGACGCTGAACAGGCGGCTCCAGTCGCTTCGGCGCTTTCGTGCGGTGCTACCTCAGCGCAGCTCGAACTCTTTACAGAACGCGACCTCGGTCGGCCGCTCGCCGGTGACCGGATCGGGCGCATCGAGCCACTACGTCGCTGCTTCGCCCACGGCAACCGTGGCTATCCGCGGAGCCCGCCGAGATGTTTGCTGGCCGAGTCCGTGCACCTTGCGACGCGCGGTACGCTGCAGTGGCGGAGGGCTGCCGCGCACGAAGTTTGTCATGAGCTCGAAGCAAGCCGTCGTCGCCTTCCTCGTCGAGCAGATGGCCGGCGCAGGATCGGTGTCGGCGCGTCAGATGTTCGGCGAGTACGCGATCTACTGCGGCACGAAGCTGGTCGCGCTCGTATGCGACGACGAGCTATTTCTCAAGCCGACTCGCGCTGGCGCGGCCGTGCTCGGCGAGCTCGACGAGCGGCCACCCTATCAAGGCGCCAAGGCGTACTACTGGATCTCCGGTGACCGCTGGGATGATCGCGACTGGCTCTCCGAGCTGGTGCGGGTCACAGCTGCCGAGTTGCCTGTGCCGCCGCCGAAGAAGTCCACGTCCAAGCCGGCAGCGAAGGCAGCGAAGAAGGCGAAGGCGGCGACGACCGCGAACACCGCGAAGACCGCGAAGACTGCGAAGACCGCGAAGACTGCGAAGACTGCGAAGACCGCGAGGCCGCGGACCAGACCGAAGGTAGCGGCACCGACGCAACGGGCTTCGTCGAAACGAAGAGTCGGCCCGCGGGCACGCACCGAATAGCCGGTCGAGACGCGCAGTCTGCTGATCCTCGGAAGCTCGCCGCTTCGCCATGGACCCACCACCGACGTGGCACGGTAGGGCGGCAGTCTCCGGACGGAGTGCTGGTCAGCAGCTCTCGGCTCCGACGCTCGCGTCGTATCCATAGACCGGCTCACGATTCGACCCAGATGCGGGCGTCGTGCTCGCGCAACCCACCCAGCGCAGAACGCGAACGGGCAGAGGCTCCCGATGGGCGAACTGGTTCGCGGCGATCACGTGCTGCGCGATGATCATCGCCGCTCCGAGG
>JANOPP010000672.1:0-1795 GCA_031421915.1 Myxococcales bacterium
ACCTGCCAGGTGATCTGCCCCCGCAGCTCCGAGTCGAGTCGGGGCAATTGACTGCCGAGCGCGGTGAGCTCGCTCGCCAGCTTCTCGGCCTTGGGCGCCTCGATGTCCTGATCTTCGTGACTCACGAATCGGGGCATAACACGACCGTGTTACCGTCGCAGCATGACCGTCCAACTGCAGCTGGGCGCTGCATCGATGAAGCTCGAGGGGTATGGCGCGCGGATCTTCGCAGGGAGGGATCCGGCGGCATGCCAGCTCGCCCATATGGACGCGACTCTGTCGCGACGCCATGCGGAGATCTGGGTCGAGAACGACCAGACCTTTATCCGCGATCTCGGCTCGGCGAACGGCACCTGGGTCGACGGCAAGACACTCGGGCAGCAGGCCATCGCGCTCCGACCAGGAATGCAGGTCTGGCTCGGCCACGTACCGCTCGGCGTGACCTGGGCGATCGACGGCTCGAAGACCGCGATGGCGCAGCAGATGCCGCCCGAGCTCCTCGCGCTGATCGCCGCACGCAAGCAGGAGCAGGCTGCCGCCGCTGCCGCGCCACCTGCCCCTGCCGCAGCATCCACGATCGCGGCCACCCCCGCCGGGTCGGCGAGCTCGAGCACGCCGCTCCCGTCGGAGTTTGCCTACCGCAAACAGGGCTCCAACGACAACGGCACCCTGCTGCTCGCGCTCAAGCAGGACACGTTCTTCAACGGCACCACGATCGACGGCTACGTCGAGTTCACGGCGACTGACAGCGAGACCATCGCGTCGATCTTCGTCGAGCTCGTCGAGCTCAAGCGCGGTGGCGTGATCGAGGGTCACGTGTGGGACCGATTCATGGTCCGCCAGGGTCCATGGCGTGCCCAGAACGGCGACGTCCTGCCCCTGCCGTTCCAGCTCCGCGTGCCTCCGGGCACCCCGATGGCCGGCCCCGACGTCTACTGGGAGATCCGCGGCGAGGTCGACATCAACTGGGCGTCCGACATCAGCGCGAAGATCGGCATCCAGATGCGCAACCAGGACATGGAGCGCATCCGTGACGGCCTCGGCGCGATGGACTACCGGCTCGAGGAGATCAAGAGCATCGCTCGGGGCCAGCGCTTCGAAGCGACGTTCCACCCACCGGCGAACCTCGCCAGGCAGTGGGGCGTCAACGACATCCAGCTCGAGATCGAGTACCTCGGCGCGAACCTCAAGCTCCGCATGAAGGTCGACCGCAAGGGCCTCCTCAAGACAGATCCGATGGTCGATCAGGTGTTCGAGATCGGTCGCCTCCGCGCTGCCTCGCAAGCCGAGGTCAACGCGACGCTGAAGGCGATGCTCGATCAGCTGCTACCGAAGTAGCCGCTACTTCTTGTTCCGCCGCTCCTCGTCTTCCTTCTTGCGGCGGTCGTCCTCTTCCTTGCGACGACGCTCGTCCTGCTGGCGGCGCTCGTCGTCGGCACGCTTGCGCTGCTCGTCGTCCTTCTTGCGCTGCTCGTCGTCGCGCTTGCGGCGGTCCTCCTCGCCGCGGCGGCGGTCGTCGTCTTCCTTCTTGCGACGCTCGTCATCGCGCTTGCGGTCCTCTTCCTGCTTCTTCCGCTGCTCGTCGGCCTGCTTGCGCTTGTCCTCGTCGAGACGCTTGTGGTCGTCGTCATCCTTGCGCTTGCGCTCCTCGTCCTGGCGCTTGCGCTGCTCGTCGGCCTGCTTGCGCTTGTCCTCGTCGAGTATCTTGAGATCGTCGTCGTCAGACATGCTGTAGTCCTCTTCCTATATCTAGCGGTGCTCCTCATCCTTCAAACGCTTGTCGTCGTCGCGGGTG
>JANOPP010000673.1:0-1661 GCA_031421915.1 Myxococcales bacterium
GCGTCGTGGATCGCGTGAAGGTCTTCCATCTCACGGCCGGTGAGGTCCAGCATGAGTTTGCACCGGGACTGAAGGCAACGTGCTGGGGCTACAATGGCAGCACGCCCGGCCCCACCATCGAGGCCGTCGAGGGGGACCGCGTCCGGATCTACGTCACCAATCAGATGCCCGAGCCGACGAGCGTGCATTGGCACGGGCTCTTCGTGCCATCAGGCATGGACGGTGTGTCCGGCGTCAGTCAGGCGCCGATTCCGACGGGCGAAACCTTCGTGTACGAGTTCGACCTCGACCAGTATGGCACGTACATGTATCACCCGCACTATGACGAGATGACGCAGCAGGCCCTCGGCATGATGGGCATGTTCGTCATCCATCAGCGCGGGGCGCGCCGGCGTCCGGACAAGGACTTCGTGATGTTGTCGAGTGAGTGGAAGATCGCCCTCGGGACCGCGCGGCCAGACCCGAACGAGATGACGGATTTCAACGTGCTCACTTTCAACAGCAAGGCGTTCCCGGGAACGGCGCCGCTCGTGATTCAGCGCGGTGACGACGTGCGGATCCGCTTCGGGAATCTGAGCGCGATGAGTCATCACCCGATTCATGTGCACGGCCTCGCGTGGCGCGTCGTCGGCACCGATGGCGGTCCGGTCGAGCGCACGGCGCAGCGCCTGGAGAGTACGACGCTCGTGCCGGTCGGAACGACGCGAACGGTCGAGTTTTCCGCAGACGTATCGGGCGACTGGTCGATGCATTGCCACATGACGCATCACACGATGACGCAGATGGGGCACAGCGGCGTCAATCTCGTGGGCGTCGATGAGACGAAGATCGATGCCGCCACGGCACCGCTGCTGCCGCAGTACATGACCATGGGGCAGACGGGTATGGGCGACCACGGTGCGATGAAGATGCCCGTGCCGCGCAATTCGATCCCGATGCAAGGGGCACCTGGACCGAAGGGACACGTCGACATGGGCGGCATGTTCACCGTCCTCAAGGTTCGGGATCGCGTCACGGATCAGACCGACCCAGGGTGGTACGCCGATCCTCCGGGCACAGTGGCGCGGGCTGCAACGCCCGACGAGTTGAAGCGAGACGGCGTCGTCGTCTGACGGGCGTCGCGCCGTTTGCTGCACGAACCATCAGTGCGAGCCGGTGCTCGCCGCACCTCTCCCTTCACGCACGAGTTCTGACATGCTTCGTTCACTCAAGATGCGCCGGATCGTGGTTGCAACGGTACTGTTCGCGGCTCCGGTGTATGCCATGCTGCATCCGCGACTGGTCTCCGCGGCCCCGGCGGTCAATAGTACGGTCACCGCGGCACCGACCGCGCTGCGCCTGACGTTCCAGGAAGCGCTCGAGCCGGCGATGAGTCGGATCACGATGGTCGATTCTGCACGACGCGCCGTCGCGCTGAACGCCGTCGCCGCGGACGCGGCCGACCCGAAGACGCTGGTGGCGACGTTCAAGGCGCCGGTCGGAGCGGGTCGATACACGGTCACCTGGCAGGCCGCCGGCGCAGACGGACATCCGATGCGCGGTTCGTACGCATTCACGGTGGCCGCCGCGCACGCGCACTGACATAGCACCCAGCGCCGGTACGCGACGAGCGTGACATGACGTGCCGATAGACGCGATACCGACGCCATTCGGCGTGGAGT
>JANOPP010000674.1:0-10935 GCA_031421915.1 Myxococcales bacterium
CCCGCGGTCGGAGCCGCGCTGCCACCGGCGCCGCCGCCGCCTGCACCTGGCGCCGCTGGATCCTCGTCGGTCCACGCCGCCGGGACGTCCTTGGACTCGGTGACGATCGAGCCCTGCTTGTGCTGCATCTGCTGCATCTGGCGCTCGATCTGCTCCTGCATCTTGCGCTGCTCTTGCTCCATGTTGACCTCGCGCTGGAACACCTGGTCGAGCGGCTTGCCCGTCCCGGCGCGCGCCGCGGCGAGACCGTCGAGCGCCGCACGCTTCGCGGCTTCCTTGCTCCACAGGTCCTTCGCGAGATCGACCGCGAGCTCGGCCTTGACCTGATCGTAGGTCAGGTCGCCTTCGCGCTTCTCCTCGGCGATGACGAGGAACGCGCCGGTGTCGGTCGTGATCACGGGCGTCATCTCGCCCGGCTTGAGCGTCTTGATCGCGTCGTTGACGGCGACCTCGCCCATCTGCGCGTTGTCGACGCTGCGCCAGCCCATGTCACCGCCGTTGACCTTCGCGGTCTCGTCGGTCGAGAGTTGCTTGGCAACGTCGGCGAACTTCTGCTTGCCGCTCGTGATCGCGGCGCGCGCGGCCTCGAGCTTGGTCTTCGCCTCTTCGATCGGCATGCCGACTGGCTTCACGGCGGCGACCTTCGGCTCGTCGGGCTTCTTCGGCTCGGGCGTCGTGGCTGCGCTGCCGCTGCCGGCGCCGGTGGGAGCCGCACTGCCGCTACCGGCACCTTCGCCGGGCTTCGGGGCATCGGCTGGCTTGGGGGCTTCGAGCTTCGCGATGAAGATCGAGCGCAGCTTGAGCGCGGGCTTGGTCGCCTTGTACGTGCGCTCGAGCTCGGTCCACTTCTTCTTGACCTCGTCCTCGTGTGCCGCGAGGTACCGCTGCACATCGGCATCGGTCAGGCGCATCGCATCGCGGTACGCCGCGGGCGAGAACTGAACGACGTCGTAGGTGATCGTGTTGTTCTCGAACAGGTAGTTCGCGAGCGCTTCCTCGCGGGAGACGCGGACGGAGTCCTGGATCAGCTCGGACATCAGCGCTGCCTGGAGTCCGCGCTTCTGCTCGTCCTTGTAGGCGTTGAGCGAGACGTTGAGCGTGTTGACCCAACCCTTGAGCTTGCCGAAGTTGAAGAACTTCTCGCCGTCGACCTCGTCGAACAAGATCGTTCCGAGGTTCTGGCGCTGACCTCCGACGAAGAAGTAGCCGGCCTTGATCTCCTCGTCGACGAGTTGATCGGTGACACGAATGCCGTGTTCGGAGGCGGCCTGCGCGAGCAGCTCGCGACGGATCAGGTACTCGAGCGCGACATAGACTTTTTGCCGGCCGTTGTACTGATTTCCCGAGTACGCGATCTTGTACCCGGTGGGATTCACCTTCGCTCCGTCGACGGTGATCATGTGCGAGCCTCCCGGCATGCATCCGCCACCCTGGCCGCTACCGGCGTTGGGGGCGAAGTTGATCACGAAGATCACGATCAAGAGACCGAAGATCAGATAGATGAAGATGGATGCGCCGGACTTGCGCAGTTGTTCGAGCATTTGGATCGACCTGCTTCTTAGAACGAACTAGAGAGCGGCGCATCCTAGCGATCGAGGGGTAGGGGTACAAGGTCGCGGGGCCCCCCTCTGGGCCCCCTCGGTGAGCCGAATTCGGCCCGTCCAAGATTGTGTTGCACCCGGCGAACGGCGCGTGATAACCCCGCATCCCTCAACGACCTCCCGGTGCAGGAAGGTCGCGGTTCGCTTTCACTCAGCCACCGCGCCGCAGCGCGTCTTTTAGGAACACGCCATGCTCTTCGATTGGGTCTACGGAATGTTTTCCAACGACCTGGCCATCGATCTCGGGACGGCCACCACCCTGACGTTCGTCAAGGGCCGTGGAATCGTCGCGAACGAGCCGAGCGTTGTTGCAGTCCAGGCGTCGGGCGTTGGCCCCAAGAAGGTGCTCGCCGTCGGCAAGGAGGCGAAGGAGATGCTCGGTCGTACACCGGGCAACATCGTCGCGATCCGCCCCATGAAGGACGGTGTCATCGCCGACTTCGAGGTCACCGAGGCAATGCTCCGCTACTTCATCTCCAAGGCGCACCAGCGCCGGACGCTGGTTCGCCCGCGTGTGATCGTGAGCGTTCCGTCGGGGATCACCGAGGTCGAGAAGCGCGCCGTGCGCGACTCGGCGCTCGCCGCAGCCGCGCGCGAGGTCTATCTGATCGAGGAGCCGATGGCGGCAGCGATCGGTGGTGGCCTCCCGATCACCGAGCCAACCGGGAACATGATCGTCGACATCGGCGGTGGCACCACCGAGGTCGCCGTGATCGCGCTCGCCGGCATCGTGCTGTCGAAGTCGATCCGCGTCGCCGGCGACAAGATGGACGAAGAGATCGTCCAGTACATCAAGCGCAAGTACAACCTCCTGATCGGCGAGCGCACCGCCGAGATCATCAAGAAGGAGATCGGCTCGGCCTATCCGCTCGAGGAGCCGATGACCGTCGAGGTCAAGGGCCGTGACCTCGTTGCCGGTGTGCCGAAGACGGTGCTCGTCAACTCCGACGAGATCCGCGAGGCGCTGTCCGAGCCCGTCAACGCGATCGTCGACGCCGTCCGGTCCGTCCTCGAGCGCACGCCGCCCGAGCTGTCGGCCGACATCGTCGACCGCGGCATCGTGCTCTCCGGCGGCGGCGCACAGCTCAAGAACCTCGACGTACTGCTCCGCGAAGAGACTGGCCTCCCGGTGATGGTCTGCGAGAATCCCCAGCTTGCCGTCGTGCTCGGCACCGGCAAGGTGCTCGACGAGCTGGGGCTCCTCCGCGAGATCGCCCTCCGGTAAGGGTCGTCGGCGTGACGTTCCGCCGGAGGATTCTCGACTGGGCGCTCGCGGGCGTCCTGATCCTGATCCCCGCGCTCGTGCTGCGCGCAAACCTGGCGTCCGGCACGCCCTCCGCGGTCGACAAGACGTTCCTGCGGATCACCGCACCGCTCCAAGCGGGCGTGAGCTGGATCGTCGAAGGCCTCGGCGGGATCTGGTCCCGCTACGTCGCGCTCGTCGATGTCGAAGACGAGAACCGCGAGCTGCGCGACGAGAACGATCGCCTGCGCAAGGAGCTCGCCGCGATGACCCGCCGCGCGTTCGATGTCGCTGCGCTCGAGGATCTCGCGGTCGTCAAGAAGCGTACGCCAGCGGACACGATCGGTGCGCGCGTCATCGGCGCGCCGCTGTCGCCGCAGTTCCGCGTGCTGCGCCTGCGGATCGATCGCGGAGATCGCGACGTCCAGCCGGGGATGCCCGTGATCGTGGGCACTGGCCCCGTCGGCCGGATCGACAAGGTCTTCGGCGACTACGCCGACGTGGTGTTGATCTCCGATCCCGGCTCGAAGATCGAGGTCGTGATCCCGCGGACCGGCGGGCGCGGCCTCTTGATCGGCATCGGCAAGCAGGACTCGTATGCGTGCAAGATCGAGTGGCTCGAGCGCGTGATCAAGCCCGAGGGCAAGATCCAGGTCGGCGACGAGGTGATGACGAGCGGTCTCGGCGCGAGCTTCCCGCCCGGTCTGCTCGTCGGCAAGGTCAGCAAGATCCACGGTGACGACGGCATGTTCCAGTCCGTCGAGGTCGAGCCGACCGTCGATGTCTCGCGCGTGCGTGCCGTGATGGTGCTGCTCGCGCCGCCGCCGCCGCCCGATCCCGACGCCACGAAGAAGCGTCGCAGCGAGCCGGCATTCGGCGGGAGGCCGCTGTGAGAACGGCGACGCTCGTGATCGTCGCCTATCTGATGTGCGTGTTCGTCGCCGCGGTTTGGCGGCTCGCGCCCGCGGGCATCCTGCGCGATGCCGTGCCCGATCTCGGCGCGTTGACCGCGGCGTACCTCGGCCTGACCGCGCGGCGGGGGGTGGCACCGGCCGTCGGTGGCTCGGTCGTGCTCGGCTACCTGGTCGATCTGATCTCCGGCGCGCCACCGGGCCTGATGGCGCTCGTGCTCGGCCTGACCGGGCTCGTCGCGCGCGCCGTACAGCAGCGGATCCTCGTGCGCGGTGCGGCGATGACGATCGCGTTCTCTGCATTTGTCGCGCTCGTTGCCGGCGTGCTCGCGCTGATCGTTCGCATCCTCTATGGCGTCGCGCGCGGAGCGTTCGCCACTGACCTCCAGCACATCGCCCTCGTCACGATCGCGACCGCGCTGATCGGCCCGCTGGTCTGGCGCGTGTTCCGGCGGATCGATGCGGCGTTCGCGCGCACTCACCGCGAGCGTGATGCGGCGCTTGAGGGGCTGGCGCCCTGATGCTGATCCGGTCGCAATCCGGTCCGGGCTCGGGCAACGGCCCCGCGCTTCCCGAGCTGCATCGTCGGCTCAAGTGGGTCGCGTTGATCGGTGTCATCGGCCTGTTCGTCCTCGTCGGTCGCCTGTGGCAGCTCCAGGTCATGCGCGGCGACAGCTACTACGAGCGCACGGTCTCGAACGTCGTCAAGGAGCGTTACCTGCCGTCGGTACGCGGCAAGATCCTCGATCGCAAGGGCGTCGCGCTCGCCGACAATCGTCCAGCGTTCAACATCTACGCGACGCCGAAGGAGCTGACGCCGGAGTCCCGCGCAGAGCTCGTGCGGATGCTCGGTCTGTCCGATGACGAGATCGTCAAGCTCGGCGAGCGGCTCGTGGTCGGTACCAAGCGCGACCCCAAGGCGCCCGTGCTGATCCTGGAAGATCAGGGCCGCGATCGCGCGGCGCTCGTCGAGCAGTCGATGACGCGCCTGCCGGGCGTCGAGGTCCACCACGAGCCGTATCGCTACTACCCGCAGGGCGACCTCGCGGCGCACCTGATCGGCTACATGACCCAGATGACCTCGGGTGAGGTCGACAAGCTGGGCAACCAGGGCTACGACGCGAGCGAGCTCGTCGGTCGCTATGGCCTCGAGTCCGCGTGGGAGAACTACCTGCGGGGAAAAAAGGGCGTCGAGCACTACGCGGTCGACGCCAAGGGTAACCGCCTCGACGACAAGACCGCGCAGACGCTGATCACCGGCGACCGGGTCATCGGGGCCGTCCCTGGCGCGAATCTCGTTCTCACGATCGATGCCGACCTCCAGAAGATCGCCGAGAAGGCGGTCGCGCACATGCCTGCCGCCGCCGTCGTGATCGTCGAGCCCAAGACCGGAAAGATCCGTGCGCTGGTCTCCAAGCCGTCGTTTGATCCGAACGTGATGACGGGGCACCTGACCCGCGCCGAAGAGACGCTGCTCCTCTCGGATCCACGCAAGCCGTTCGTCGACAAGGCGCTGCGTGCGAGCTATCCGCCAGGCTCGGTGTTCAAGTTCGTCACCGCGCTCGCTGCTCTGGAGGACAACCAGGCCGCGGAGGACGAGACGGTGTTCTGCACCGGCGTCTACCAGCTCTCGAACACGTCGTTCCGCTGCAACGCTTCGCACGGCAAGATGAACCTGATCGCCGCGATCCAGCACTCGTGCAACGTCTACTTCTGGGAGCTCGCCCAGCGGATCGGCATCGACCGGATCGCCGAGGTCGCGCGCAACTTCGGCTTCGGAACGCCGACCAACCTCGGCATCAACGGCGACGCCGGCGGCCGCATCCCGACCAAGGCCTGGTACGAGGAAAAGCAGGGCCGCTATCGCGTCGGCTACGCGACCAACGCGGCGACGGGGCAGGGCGACGTCGAGGTCACCGTGCTCCAGACGGCGATGGCGTACGCGACGCTCGCGAACGGCGGGACCCTGTTCGTGCCGCAGGTCGTCGAGCGCGTCGAAGCAACGGATGGCCGCACGATCGTCGCGTACGAGCCGAAGGTCGCGCATGACGTCAAGATCCCGCCGGACGCGCTCGATATCTGGCGGCGAGGCATGTGGAAGGCCGCCAACGAAGCCGGCGGGACCGCGTTCGATCACGGCAAGGTCGATATTGTCTCGGTGATGGGCAAGACCGGCACCGCCGAGATTCGCACCCGCAAGAAGAAGGAAGAGGACGAGCGCGACGTCGAGGGCTATCACCCGACGCGCTCGCACGCGTGGTTCGCCGGCTGGGCGCCCGCCGAGGATCCCGAGATCGCGATCGTCGTGTTCATCGAGCACGGCGGCTCCGGCGGTCGAGTCGCCTGGCCGATCGCGAAGCACATCCTGGAGAGCTACTTCACCAAGATCTCCCCCGTTACTGGACCGCCCAAGGCACCGACCAAATGAAGGGCACCGGGCTCCAGCTCCCACGCGCGACCGTCGGCGTCAGCCGGTGGCGGCGGTTCCGCGCGGCCGTCGACTGGCCGCTGATCTGCACGATCCTCGCGCTCTGCACGATCGGTCTTCTCAACCTGTACTCGGCGACGCGCGGCCTGCGTCACCAGGTCAAGTTCGACAGCCAGGTGCAGTGGATGGTCGTCGGTGCGATCGCTTTCACGATCGCGACGATGGTCGACTACCGCGCCCTCGTCCGGCTCGCGTGGATCGGCCTCGGTGTCGCGATCGCGCTCATGCTGCTCGCTCGGATCCAGGGCTCGACCGGCGGCGATGAACGCCATGGATCCACGTATCGCTGGCTGTTCCTCGGCGGCTTCGGCATCCAGCCGTCCGAGCTCGTCAAGGTCATGATGATCCTCGTCCTCGCGAGGATGTTCCAGGACGCAGAGACCTCGCGCTACGAACCCAAGGCCCTCCTGATCCGACTCGCCGCGATCGCGGTCCCGATCGGTCTGATCGCCGTCCAGCCCGATCTCGGCACCGCCACGCTCGTGACGCTCATCGTGATCAGCGTCGGCTTCCTCGCGATGCCCAGCGTGTGGCCGGTCGTGCACCTCACGCTCGCGGGCCTGCTCGCGATCCCGATCCTGTGGGAGTCGATGCACGACTACCAGAAGAACCGGATCCTCGGCTTCATCGACTGCAATGCCTCCGATCGCCTGATGGCGGCGACCGCGAACTGCTGGCACACGACGCAGTCGGTCTTTGCCGTCGGCTCCGGCAAGATCATCGGCAAGGGCTTCCTCGAGGGAACGCAGAACCAGTTCAACTTCGTCCCCGAACACTGGACCGACTTCCCGTACTCGGTGTGGGCCGAGGAGTGGGGCTTCGCCGGCTCGGTGTTCCTGATCGCGATCTTCGCGTTCCTCCTGGTGTGGATCCTCAACGTCGCGCTGTCCGCACGCGATCGCGTCGGTGCGGTGATCTGCGTCGGCGTCGCCGCGATGACCTTCTGGCACGTGTTCGTCAACATCGCGATGGTGCTCGGCATCGCGCCGGTCGTCGGCGTGACGTTGCCGTTCATCTCGTACGGCGGCAGCTCGTTGGTCACATTCTTCATCGCGATGGGGCTGGTCTCGAACGTCTCGCTACGCAAGCACGGCTATTGACGTTCGTGCGTCGCGGCGCGGCGAACGGAGGTATCCTCGAGTGGTGAGGCTCTGGCTCCTTGCGACGCAGATGGTGATGTTGGTCGGTTGCTATCAACCGGGGACGGAGCAGGCGTGCACGGTGCAGTGCGCGGCCGCAGGGCAAGCGTGTCCAAGCGGGCTCGCCTGCAGCAACGGAATCTGCGCGCTGCCAGGCGGAGGCTGCGGGGGCGATGCAGCGGGCGATGGAGCAGTCGATGCCCGACGCGATGGCGGCACGACGAGCGACGTGGGGCAGTCCTGCTACGGCCACAGCGAGGGCTTGCTTCAGCTCTGCGTGGCACAGCCTCCAACAATCGACCAGACCCTCTCTGCCGTGAACGGGTACGAATACGCCACTGGCCCGGGCGCGACCATGGGCTGCGACGTGGTCTCGACGCCGGTCGGAGAGATCTGCGTGATCGCTCTTCGCTCGCTGTCGATCCCGAGCTCCACGACCTTGGTCGGCAATGGGTCGCGTCCGCTCGTGTTCCTCGTCACCGAGCATCTCCAGGTCGACGGCACGATCAGCGTCGCAGCCGACAATGTTCAGCCGATCGGTCCCAGGGCAGGGGCGGGTGTGGGTGAGTGCGGGATCCCGACCATGCCCGGCTCGTCGAGCGGTGCCGGTGGCGGCGGCGCCGGAGGCTGGTTCGGCGGCGGCGGCGCCAACGGTGGATCCGGAAATTCACAAGGCTTGGCGGGTGGGATCGCGGCCGGCGCGCCCCAGCTGGATCAAGTCCGGGGTGGATGCGCTGGCCAGTCCGGCGGCGGAACCGCCGTCCCCAATGCGGGGGCCGCGGGCGGGGCGGTCTACTTCATCGTCGGGTCGATGACCGTCGGACCCTCGGGTTCGATCCGGGCGTCGGGTGGACCGGGTCGCGGGGGGCCACAGGGCGCTGGAGGGGGAGGAGGGGGCTCCGGCGGCTTGATCGGAATCGATGTCGCGGGTGCCCTGACGGTCAACGGGATCGTGTTTGCCAACGGCGGAGCAGGCGGCGGCGGCGGGAGCACGACCGGCGCAGGCGCTTCGGGAAGCCCGTCGGACGGACCAACGCAGCGAGGATTTGGTGGCATGGGGGCGACCGGGGCGGGCAGCGGCGGCCATGGTTCCTTCGGCGTGACGACGAATGGTACTGGGGGTGGGAGCGGCTTGACGGGGGTGTCGGGCGGCGGCGGCGGTGGTGGCGCCGGCTACGTCTTGATCTATCCGTCGACCGCGATTTCACCGACCACATCGATCGCGCCGCCGCCGACCAGTCCGCCGTTCTGAATCGCGCAAGGTCTCGAGTGGATCTCGCGCAGGCACGCCTACCGCGCATGCGCGACGAGCATCCGGCAACCGCGCGGAACTTCGCTGGCCTCTGGTGGTGTCCGATTGACACGAAGACCGAGTGGGTGTAGATCCACCAAACCGTGGTCTCCGTCCGCACCAGCAAGTTCCTGTCGCTCGTGCTCCGTCACGACCCCGGCAAGATCGGCATCACGCTCGACGACGCCGGGTGGACCGATGTGTCCGCGCTCCTCGCGGCGTGCGCCGACCACGGCGTTGCGATCACGCGCGCCGAGCTCGAACAGCTGGTCGCGGCTTCGGACAAGCAGCGCTACGCCCTGTCGGCCGATGGCGCGCGTATCCGTGCGAACCAGGGCCACTCGGTCGAGGTCGATCTCGATCTCCCGCCGGCCACGCCACCCGCGCGCCTCTACCACGGCACCGTTGCGGACGTGCTCGCTGCGATCCGCGCCGAGGGTCTGACCAAGCGCGCGCGTCATCACGTGCACATGTCCGCCGATCTCGAGACCGCGACCAGGGTCGGCGGCCGTCGCGGCAAGGCGGTGATCCTCGTCGTGCGCGCGGCGGAGATGGTCGAGGCCGGTCACGTGTTCTTCCGCTCCGCGAACGGCGTGTGGCTGACGGATCACGTGCCGCCCGCGTTCATCGAGTTCCCGCCCCAGAAGGGTGCGGGGACGAAGACGCGCGCACAGAAGATCGTGATCGCCGAGCAGACGCTCGCGGCGTGTGACAGCGGGCGCTACGTCAATGCGAACCACGAGATCGTCGAGCTCGGCCCCGCGATCGAGCGCGCCGTGGCGGCGACGCTCCTGTTCGATGCGACGAATGTGCAGCAACAGATCGTCAACTTGGCGCTGCCATCGAGGCGGGTGCGCGAGCAGGCCGACGAGACCAAGATCTCCGTCACGGGCGAGAGCACGGTGGCGGCGATTCGTCGTCTCGGTGGCGAGCGGCTCGCGTGCCTGAACTTCGCATCGGCGAAGAATCCGGGCGGTGGGTTCCTCGGTGGCGCGCAGGCGCAGGAGGAGTCGCTCGCGCGCAGCTCCGCGCTGTATCCGTGCCTCGTCACTCAGAAGGCGCACTACGAGCGCAACCGCGCGAACGCGTCGGCGCGCTACCTCGACCTCGCGATCTACTCGCACGAGGTGCCGTTCTTCCGTGACGACGATGGCGGCTGGTTCGATGCGCCCGTGCTGTGTTCGGTGATCACGTGCGCCGCGCCGAACGCCGCGGCGATGCGCACGCACGGCACCTTCGACGCAGTCAGCGTGGAGACAACGCTGCGCCGCCGCGCCCATCTCGTGCTGCAGATCGCGAATGGCACCGGGATGGACACGCTCGTCCTCGGCGCGTGGGGCGCGGGCGTGTTCGGCAACGACCCGACGATGGTCGCGCGCGTGTTCCGCGAGCTGCTCGCGAACCACTACGAGAACTGGTTCCACGAGGTCGTGTTCGCGGTGCTCGGCGGTCCGGGATCGACGAACCACGACGCGTTCTCGGCCGTGTTCCGGCAGTAGGCTCCCGGCGTGAGCCATTCAGAGTCATCGGCGCGGGCGCGGCGAGGCCTCGATCACCCACGAGCAGCCGCTGCGCGTGAAACAATCTGACGATGGCAACATGCATTCCAAATGGACGGCGATGTCAGGGAGCCTGATGACCAGCGAGGTGACGCTCTCGCTATACGTCAAGTGGGCATCGGCAGCGGACCCGGTCGAACCAAGCTCGGTTCCTGCAGACCTCGCCGAAGCCATGACCAAGCTGGCCGCCGGTATGCTCGACGAGGCTGCGGCGTGCGAGGTCGCGCGCCGGTATGTGGTCGCGAACTTCCTCGTGGAGAACCTCGCTAGCGGTACCGAGCTGTTCGTCGACGCTGTCGAAGTGTGGGCTACAGAGATCGAGGTCAACAAGCTCAGAGTGGTCGAAGGCGAGCCGTTGCCCCGGATCACCGCAGCTGCGGCGTTCCGGCTGAAGATCACGCCAGCATTCCCGCTCGACGAGGACGCGATGGCTGCGTGGAGCGAGCAGCATGGCTACCTGATCGATGGGGCGAACTTCTTCTGGAGGTTCGGAGCCACCGACATCGTGCTTGGCTACGAGGAAGCCGGCGGGGGCGTCGAGGACTTCCCCCACCACCTGTCAAACAACCAATAGGTGGCGCTTGCTCGGTGGTGCGCAGTCGCTGAAAGGTCGGCGCTTGGTTACTCGGGAACAACGACGAAGAAGTAGGCGAGCTGCATCGTCGACGTCACGGCGAACGTGGTGCTGTTCATGCTCAGCGGC